>JBBSDC010000054.1:0-21889 GCA_038249705.1 Bacteroidales bacterium
CCATTTCGGTTTTCGACAAAGAAGCTTCGGGGCTCAGTTTCGATGCTATTACTGTGGCTCCTTATATGGGCGAAGATTCAGTAAAACCATTTCTTGCTTTCCCCGGCAAATGGGCAATTATACTGGCCCTTACTTCGAACAAAGGTTCCGATGATTTCCAGTTATTTGCGGATGAAGAAGAAACACGCTTATTCGAACGTGTTCTCTATCGCACTTCAAAATGGGGAACGCCGGATAATATAATGTACGTTGTAGGTGCTACCAAAGCCGAAATGCTTGAAGACATCCGTAAAATAGTTCCTGATCATTTTCTGCTGGTTCCGGGTGTGGGAGCGCAAGGTGGCGACCTGAATGCGGTTGCAAAATATGGTTTGAACGATCATTGCGGATTG
Organism: Bacteroidales bacterium; assembly: GCA_038249705.1. Classification (GTDB taxonomy): domain Bacteria; phylum Bacteroidota; class Bacteroidia; order Bacteroidales; family UBA4417; genus UBA4417. The sequence goes on from JBBSDC010000054.1 coordinate 393, forward strand.
CTGGTAAATGCTTCAAGAAGTATTCTTTTTGCTTCAGCAGGTGACGATTTTGCCGAAAAAGCAAAGCTTGAAGCGCTTTCGATGCAACAGGAAATGGAAACTATTCTGCTCAACAACAATCTTTTATAATATATTATGGGTAAGAAAATCAGCCGTTTTCTGATTTTACTTTTGGCACTCTTACTAATTGTAGTTGTGTTTATGCCTGCCCTTTATCGCAGGGCACTTCTCTACGGTTATGTAAATATTGATGATTATAAAATTTTTGAAAACCGCGTAGTACAAAATGACCAGCCAATACCCTGGACAAAAGATTCGATGTATAACGTTCAGAAAATCAATCCTGAATATATACAAGCGTTTGATACTTTCGGTACAACTGCTTTCGTTGTACTACGCGATAACAAACTTATTCACGAGGAATATTGGGACGGCACAACCGATACCACTCGCAGCAATTCGTTTTCCGCAGCTAAAAGTATTGTTTCACTCCTTATCGGCTGCCTGCTTGACGAAGGAAAAATTAAAAGCCTGGAACAGCCATTAACTGATTTCCTGCCTGATTTTAAAAACTCAAATGGATTTACTCTTCGAATCAAAGACTTACTTACCATGAGTTCCGGCCTTGATTGGGACGAAGGATATTCAAGTCTTTTTTCACCTACCACCAAAGCGTATTATGGCAGCGATTTGTCAAACCAAATGCTTAATCTTAAGGTAGTCTCTGAACCTGGTAAAAAATTCGAATACCAGAGCTGTGATACTCAGTTGCTGGCAATGATAATTGGCAGTGCCTCGGGCAAACCGGTTTCGGAATATGCATCAGAAAAACTTTGGAAACCTTTGGGCGCTGAATATCCCGCACTTTGGAGCCTTGATCATGCCAATGGAACTGAGAAAGCATATTGCTGCTTTAACAGCACAGCCACCGATTTTGCACGTATTGGCCAGATGGTGCTCGATAGCGGCCAATTCAACAATAAGCAAATCGTTTCGAAAGCATTTCTGAAACAGGCAACCGTGCCGGCTAAATGGCTAAAAGGCGAAGATGGTGATCCCCTTGATTATTATGGATACCAGTTCTGGATGCTAACGTATAAAGGACATAAGGTTGTATATGCCAGGGGCATTTTAGGACAGTATATTTTTATGATCCCATTCCTCAATACAGTGGTTGTAAGGCTTGGAACCGAACGCAGCAAAGTGATAGTGAGGCACGTACCAAGTGATATTTTTACATACCTGGATGCCGCATTTGAGTTAATTGAAGAGAAATGATCTGAATATTTGCTGAAAATTACTAAATCGCAATATAAAAAACGCCGGAAATTTCTCCCGGCGTTTTACATTATAAAAAAGTTACAAATTACATCTCAACCACGGAAGTCCAGCCGAATTTATCCTCAGCATCACCATACTGAATATCAATAAGGCGGTGATACAATTGTGATGATTTTTCACCGGCTTTGCCATCAAGGCAGTAATTCCATTCAGTTCCCATTTCAGGATCAGCAATCCGGCGGATCGGTGAAATAACAGCGGCGGTTCCACATGCACCTACTTCGTCAAACTCTGATAATTCTTCAAGAGCAACTTTTCTTCTTTCTACCTTTAGCCCCATATCTTCAGCCAAAGTCATCAGGCTCATATTTGTGATGGATGGGAGAATGGATTCCGAAAGAGGAGTAATATAACTATTTCCTTTAATGGCAAAGAAATTGGCAGGACCTGCTTCGTCAATATACTTTTTTTCGCGGGCATCGAGGAATAAAACAGATGCAAAGCCTTCCTTATGAGCCAATTCGCCTACTGTTAAACTTGCTGCATAGTTTCCACCAACTTTATAACGACCAGTTCCTTTTGGGGCGGCACGATCGTAATCGCGCGAAACCATAATACTTACCGGGTTAAAACCTTCTTTAAAATAAGGACCTACCGGAGTTACAAATACAACAAGCATATATTCGTCGGCTGGCTTCACTCCTACCCTTGGTCCTGAACCAAACAACAATGGCCGTATATATAATGCAGCACCGGTTCCGTGTGGCGGAATAAAATCCTTGTTTAACCGGACAGCTGTTAAAATAGCTTCTTTAAAAAGCTCCATCGGCGGTACAGCCATCATGATTCCATTAGCCGAAGCCTGCATACGCTTTGCATTCTCCTCCCAACGGAACAACCTTACTTTGCCGTCCTTGCCCATGTAGGCTTTTAGTCCTTCAAAAGCCTGCTGACCATAATGCAGACCGGTTGCTGCCATATGTACTGAAATGTATTCAGAATCGGAGACTTCTATTTTCCCCCATTCGCCTTCGCGGAAATACGAACGGACATTAAAATTTGTTTTCTGATAACCAAAAGGCAGGCTTCCCCATTCTATCTGATTCATATATTTTGAGTTATTAGTTAATGTACTGTTAATAAAGCTGATGAAAATATTTAATTTCTATTTTCAGTATTTCACTTAATAGGGCGAAGGTAGAAAATAAAAAGTTTGCACCGCTAAAAATAGGTAAAAATATCTTTACTTATTTTTATCTTCAGGATTTTATGTTTCAAACTTATGCATTGAAAACTGCAAATTCCTAAACCCCAATCCCTAAATCCCAAATCCTCAAAAGAAAGTGCCAAATTGACAGTTAAAAATCCCATGGCACATGCTTTGATGAATACAGGCGAGAAATTATAAAAATAAATTTACTATGCAAACCGGAAAAATCAACGTACAGACTGAGAACATTTTCCCCATCATTAAAAAATTCCTGTATTCGGACCACGAAATATTCCTGCGCGAACTCGTTTCGAACGCGGTTGATGCCACTACTAAATTAAAAACACTTTCGTCGCTCGATAAAATAAAGGACGAACTTGGCGACCTTACCATCGAAATTCTTTTAGATAAAGAAGCTAAAACGCTTACTATTAAGGATCGTGGCATTGGAATGACAGCCGAAGAAATAGATAAATACATTAACCAGATCGCGTTTTCCGGAGCCGAAGAATTTGTAAAGAAATTTAAAAACAAATCCGAAGCTGAGCAAGCCGGCCTTATTGGCCATTTCGGACTTGGTTTCTACTCATCGTTTATGGTTTCGGACAAGGTAGAAATTAAAACCAAAACATATAAAAAAGGTGCCGGATCAAAAGCTGTGCGCTGGGAATGTGATGGTTCGCCCGAATATACAATCACCGAAACGGAGAAATCCGATCGCGGAACCGAAATCGTACTTCATATCAATGAAGAGTCAAAAGAGTTTCTCGAAGAATCGCGTATCCTGGAGTTACTGAATAAATATTGCAAATTTCTTCCGGTTGCCATTCGTTTTGGTACTGAAAAAACATGGGAGAAATCAGAAACTGAAAAGGACGAAAAAGGAGAGCTTAAAGAAATTGAAGTCGAGAAACCACGTATCATAAACAATACCAATCCTTTATGGAAACAAAAACCTTCAGAGTTAAAGGACGAGGATTATAAAACTTTTTATCGGGAACTATATCCCATGACTTTTGATGATCCTTTGTTCAACATTCACCTCAATGTAGATTATCCTTTTAACCTAACCGGAATTTTGTTTTTCCCGAAAGTGAAAAAGAATTTCGAAGTACAGCGCGATAAAATACAGTTATATTGCAATCAGGTTTTTGTTACCGATTCTGTAGAAGGTATTGTTCCTGATTTCCTTACGCTGCTTCATGGTGTTATCGATTCACCTGATATTCCGCTTAATGTATCGCGCAGTTACCTGCAGAGCGATTCGAATGTGAAGAAAATTTCGGGCCATATAATGAAAAAAGTGGCTGATAAACTGGAAGAAATATTTAAAAATAACCGCGAAGAATTTGAGAAGAAATGGGACGATATTAAAGTATTTATTGAATACGGGATGATATCGGAACCTAAATTTTTCGACCGTGCTGAAAAATTCTGTTTGCTCAAAACCCTTGATGATAAGTATTTCACTTTCGAAGAATACAAGAACCATATTAAAGATTTCCAAACTGATAAAGATGGCAACCTTGTTTACATTTATACTTCAAATGTAGAGGATCAGCACAGTTATATTCAAAATGTCCGTGAACGCGGCATTGATATCCTGGTTCTGGATGGTCCTGTTGACAATCATTTTATAAATGCGCTGGAGCAAAAATTCGAGAAAAGTCACTTTGTACGTGTTGACGCAGAGGTAACTGACAAACTAATTAAAAAAGCGGACGACCTTCCGTCGAAACTTAGCGAAGAACAGACAAAACAGCTTACCGAATTATTTGAACAACAAGTTAATAAAGCCATTTATCATATTTCGGTCGAAAACCTGGGCGAAAACGATCTGCCTGTAACTGTAACTCAAAACGAGTTCATGCGTCGTATGAAAGATATGTCGGCAATGGGCGGTGGAGGACAATATGCTTTTATGGGAAACATGCCCGACAGCTATAACCTCGTGCTTAACTCCAATCACAAACTGATGAATCATTTATTGTCAATTGAAGATCAGGAAGTTAAAACCAATACTACCAAACAGTTAATTGATATTGCATTGCTTTCGCAAAATCTGCTGAAAGGCGAAGCTTTAACCGGTTTCATTAAACGCAGTGTTGATATCATTAAGTAATTGCTTTAACTTTGACAAATACAAACTTTAACCAAATAAAACCGAAAAATGAAAAAATCATGGATTATAATAGGCGGACTTATACTGCTGGGTGTAATTCTGTTAGTTTCTATTCCAGGAACCTACAATAAACTTGTTAGTTCGGAAGAAAACGTAAACAAAAAGTGGGCTGATGTTCAGGGAGCCTATCAGCGCAGAGCCGACCTTATTCCCAACCTTGTAAGCACTGTTAAAGGCTATGCCGATTTTGAGCAGGAAACACTTATAAAAGTAATAGAGCAACGTGCCGCAGCAACTAAACCTACAATTAATGTTGATGCTACCAAACTGGATGCTAATACTCTTGCTCAATTCCAGAAAACTCAGGACGAACTTGGTTCAGCACTGAGCAGGTTGTTGGTTACGGTTGAAAAATATCCCGACCTCAAAGCCAATCAAAACTTTCTACAGCTTCAGGCTCAGCTCGAAGGTACCGAAAACCGGATTAATGTTGAGCGCCGAAATTTTAATGAATCTGTTCAGCTTTACAACTCACAATTACGCCGTTTCCCTACCAACATTATGGCCGGCTTGTTCGGATTTGATAAAAAACCATACTTTGAAGCACAGGCTGGTGCAGAAGAAGCACCTAAAGTTGAGTTTTAAAAAGATTTTATAAGCTATTTTTGTTTAATTGATGTTTGAACCCGGATAAAGTTGTTTTTAAACACTTTACCAGGTTAATATTCCGATTATATACCCAATAGAAATACCAGATGGGAAGAACTTTTAAAAAGTCGAAAGCATGTTTACAGACACCTGCCACGGCAGGAAAATATAAATAATCTCTGTGCATTTCTTTCGACTTTTCCCTTATTATCAACTACATTGCCAACAATCTAATACAAAAACCGAAATGCCCACTGCAAAGGATTTTTTTACACCAGACCAACAGGAAGATATCCGTCAGGCTATCATGAATGCCGAACTTGATACTTCCGGCGAAATAAGGGTACATATCGAAAACACATGCAATGGAGAAGTTTTGGACCGGGCATTGGTCATCTTCAATAAGCTTGAGATGGATAAAACCGAGAACCGTAACGGGGTCCTGATTTATCTTGCAGTAAAAAACCGTAAATTTGCTATAATCGGTGATTTAGCTATTCATGCGGCAGTAACTGAGAGTTTTTGGGACAGTATCAGGAATAAAATGCTTAATCGTTTTCGCGAAAATCAATTTACCGAAGGCCTGGTAGAAGCTATTCTTGCAACAGGACTTCAACTGAAAAAGTATTTCCCATATCATAAAGATGATTTGAACGAACTTTCGGACGACATTTCATTTATTTAACATGCTTGGAAAGCAATTAACCACACTCTACTTATGAAATCCGGTAATTTTCTCAAAACTTCACTTCTTATCGCCATCATACTCATTCGGGCAGGAATTGGATTTGCCCAGACTGGGATTCCCGATGTACCGGCAACTCCGCGGCTTGTAAACGATTTTGCACAAATACTGAGTCCGGATCAATTGCAAAGCCTTGAATCAAAACTGGTTGCGTTTAACGATTCAACTTCCGTTCAGATTTTAATTGTAATTGTACCAACTCTCGATGGGTACGAAAAAGCGGATTATGCTAATCAGCTTGGTGAAAAATGGGGTGTAGGGGGCAGTAAATTTGATAATGGCATTGTAGTTTTAATAAAGTCTAAGAGTTCATCCGAAAATGGTGAAGCATTTATTGCTACCGGATATGGAGTTGAGGGAGCAATACCTGATGCTACAGCTTACGATATTGTAAACAATGAGATGATCCCTCGTTTTAAGCAAAACGATTATTACGGAGGTATTAATGCAGCTACCGATGTATTGATGTCATTGGTTAAAGGTGAATTTAAAGCGGAAAACTATGGCAAAAAGAAAAAAGGTTCAGCAGCAACTATAGTGCTTATCATTATAATAGTTATAGTTTTCCTGATTTCGCGAAATAATAATAACCATCGTACTATAAATCGCACCGGTGCAAGCGGACCGTTATTATTCCCATGGTTAGGTGGCGGATTTGGAGGAGGCAGTAGCGGTAGTTTTGGCGGCGGCGGAGGCGGTGGATTTGGCGGATTTGGCGGAGGTAGTTTTGGCGGTGGTGGCGCAGGTGGAAGCTGGTAAAATCAGGGAAAGGTCAAGAAAAACGAAAAACCAAAATCAAAAAAAGTCAAGAGTCATGGATACTTTTGACCTTTTTTGATTTCAGAATAAAGGATGCCGGGTTGTGGATTGCAGATTGGGGCGTTGCAGATTGGGGCGTTGGGAAAATAAATCCGAAATCGTAAATCGTAAATCACAAATCGTAAATCAACAATGAGCGTGTTGTTTTCGGAAAAATCTACGGGCGAGCGCACCTTTGACCTTTTACCTTTGCATTTTTGACTTTTGACTTTCCACTAACGAACCACCGTCACCATCCCCCTCTTTTCCCTTACCACCCCCGAAGGATTTCCATATTTCACTATATACACATAACCGCCAATCTGCGCAGGGCTTTCATGTATTGTTCCATCTAGCCTTTTAAATAGAGCCTGCTGAAAAATTATCAAATCATTAAATATCATACATCATACTCTATATTTTCGTATTATATGCATAGTTTTTATTGCTATGCGTCCATATTCTATGTCTTTATATTCCGGTGCTCTGCACCTTTAAACCAATCAGACATATTCTATTTACAAATAGTACGGCTCTGCAGCTTAGAATAGAGTCACAGAGTGGCGAAATATTTGTAAAGAAGATAGGAATAAGTATTATACGAGGTGCAGCGCACCGAAATATAATAGAGTTTTGAATTTTTCATCATTCCCTAAATATCGTTGCTAAAAAATACTGCTGTCCCCGGCGGTTTTATATACATGCTATTGGCCATATTCTGGTCAGTATTAGTGATAGGTAGGAATTGGCCATGAAGTGCAAAATAAAATATTCGCCTATTCACACTATTTATAGTAATTAAGTCATCGTAATGACTGAATTAATAGTAATTGAGTATTTATATTGACTGTATTAGCACTTTAATAATTTTCAACTATTAAATTATTGTACATTTGCATAACCGCAGATTGCTCATTGTTTAACAGTCAGGGCGCGACTTTAAGTCGCACTGTTTAATGATTTTGTACCCCTCTGTCCTTTGGACATCTCCCTTTGAAAAAAGGAGAGAACCTCCAGACGAAATAGTAAAACATTATGGCAAAAAGTAAAGCTAAAATCGTAACATAAGCATCAAAATTTTGCTGTAAGCGGAAAACGTTTCTAAAATTTTGAATATTATTTTTTGAAAATCACGCCATTATTAGTATTATACAATTATATTATTCAGGTATTGTAATACCTTAATCCTGAAATAATACTTCGTATTTAGACTCCCTTCGCTAATGTATATCTTTGGAATTGTGCTTATTAATATTCATTTATTCCCTGATTAATTATTTAGACTAATTACAAATTACGAAAATGTTAAAAAAACATAAAAATAGTATTGTATAGAGATGTCATATTATCTAAATTCGCTGTGCTGTGAAACAAATAACAAACTCCTGACACTTGCATGATTAAAGACTTACTTTTCTTCAATCTTTTCAACATCTTAAAATCATAAACGCCTTTCGGGGATGCACCATTGCTGCATTCTCCGGACGTCATTTTATATACCTTATTAATCAGTAAACAAGTATGCACCTACAAGCATCAAACAAACAGAAACTGATATCCTTAAGACTGACAGCGCCAATGATCCTGCTTATGGCCGGACTGCTGTTCAGTTCAGTTTCGCAGGCACAGAACAAAGGCAAGGAGATTTTCGAGAAAAACTGCGCTGTTTGCCACAAACTTACAGAAGAAAAACTGGTAGGTCCCGGCCTGAAAGGAATAACCGAGAGACGCGAAAAAGCCTGGTTAAAAAAGTTTATTCCTGCATCGCAGGATATGATTAAAGCCGGTGATAAGCTTGCAGTTCAGGTATTTAACGAAAACATGAAAATACCGATGCCTGATCATAAATTTCTTTCGGACGAGGAAATTGATCAGCTGATCACATATATTGAAACTTACAAACCAGCTGAGGCAATTGCCGTTTCAGTTGATATTGCAAAGAAAGACGGTTTCTGGCGCGACGAAATTGTACGTGGCGAACGGCTTTTCTCCGGTGTGCTTCCTTTTCAGAAAGGTACTACGCTCAATTGTGTTTCATGCCATGCAATTGTGGCTACCGACACTCTCAACTTCAACCCATCAGCGGTTGACCTCGCCCAGGCCTGGCAGGCACCTAACGGTACAAATCTCTACCAGGTTCTCAGAGTGCCAACTTCAGCCAAAATGACTGAAGTACACAAAGGACTTGATTTATCAGATAAAGAAATTTATGATATTTCAGCTTACCTGTCGAAAGTGGGCAAAGATGGCATGACCTGGGAAAAGACTTTCCCTGCCCGTTTGTTGCTTTTCCTTTTCCTTGGCTTGCTGATGGCTCTTGCCCTGGCTGACCTCATATGGTTTAAAAAAGTGAAATACCGTGTAATTCATGTACTGGTTATTATTGTAGGTTTGGGAGTTCATGGTACACTGGTTATTCAGGAAGGCATAAACCTTGGGCGCACACAGAATTACATGCCCGATCAGCCTATAAAATTTTCGCATAAGGTACATGCAGGTCAAAATAAAATTGATTGCCAGTACTGCCATTCTATTGCTTCGCATAGTAAATCGGCAGGTATTCCTTCGGCTGACCTTTGTATGAACTGTCATAAAGTAGTTATTGCCGGTACTCGGTCGGGTAAATTTGAGATTAATAAAATACACAGGGCTATTGAAACAGGAAAAGCTATTGAATGGGTACGCGTTCACAAACTTCCCGATCATGCTTTCTTCAGTCATGCACAACATGTAGGTGCAGGTAAAGTTGAATGCCAGACCTGCCATGGCCCTGTTGAAACAATGGATCTGGTAAAACAGGTATCGGACCTCTCGATGGGATGGTGCGTTAACTGTCACCGCACCAGCGAAATACAGGCTACAACCAACAAATACTACGAAAGCTTCAAAGCTTTACACGATGATGCTAAAGCAGGTAAAAAAATTACTGCTGAGCGCCTGGGAGGTATTGATTGTGCCAAATGCCACTACTAATTCTCACATCAACTCCCTCAATCTAATTAAAAAGAACCTTTTATTCTCCTATATATAAATGGAAAAGAAATATTGGAAAAGCCTTGAGGAGCAGTCGAATCTGCCCGCAATTAATCCAGGCCAGCAAGATGTGGATGCATCCCGTTCTGTGCTCGATCTTATTAACGAAGAAATTGATGGCAAACCTTCGTCGCGACGTAATTTCCTGAAATTCTGCGGTTTCAGTTTTGCCACAGCCGCAATTGCTACCAGTTGTAAAAACCCGGTACAAACTGCCATTCCTTACCTCAACAAACCCGAAGAAATTACTCCCGGCATGGCCAACCACTATGCTTCAACGTATTTTGACGGACAAGATTACAATGGAATACTCGTAAAAGTGCGCGACGGACGCCCGATAAAAATTGAAGGAAACGACCTTTCTTCTATTAGTAACGGGGCTACCAGTGCAAGAGTACAAGGCTCTGTTTTAAGCCTTTATGATGACGGAGCACGCTATAAAACTCCTTTAGCAGGTGGTAAGGAATCAAACTGGAATATGGTCGACAGCGAAGTAACTGCAAAACTTACCACCGCAGTTGCAGCAGGAAAAACTATTGCTTTGGTTACATCAACAATTATCAGCCCTTCTACCCTTTCGGTTATCAATGAGTTTAAAGCAAAATACCCCACCACCAAACATATTACTTACGATGCTGTATCGTCATCAGCAATTTTAGAAGCGAATACTCTGACTTTCGGTTCGCAAACCATACCCGATTATCATTTCGACAAAGCTGATGTAATTGTAAGCTTCGAAGCTGATTTCCTCGGCACCTGGCTTATGCCTGTTGAATTCACCCGTCGTTTTGCTGACAGCCGCAGACTGAATAAGGAAAAACGAACCATTTCACAACTTACGGTTTTTGAATCGGGTATGTCGCTTACTGGTGCAAATGCTGATTATCGTTTCCCAATAAAACCAAGTCAGCAGGCTTCGGTTATTATAAGTTTGTATAATGAAATTGCCAAAGCTACCGGAGGAACTTCATTTTCAGCCCCGACACCAGCAGTTGACGTTACCAAACTTGCTCAAAAGCTAATTGGTGCAAAAGGTAAATCAATAGTGGTTTGCGGTACTAACGACACTGCCATTCAGGTTGTTGTAAACGGTATTAACCAAATGCTCGGTAATTATGGCAGCACAATCGATTTTTCAGCCCCACTTACTATCCGTAAAGGTATTGACAGTGAAATGAGCAACTTCGTTACCGAAATGAACGAAGGAAAAACAGGTGTTGTCATTTTCTATAACGTCAACCCTGTGTACAACTATAGCGATCCGAAAGCACTGATCGAAGGCCTTAAAAAAGTGGATTTATCAGTCAGCACTGCTAATGCAAAAGATGAAACTGCCGCAGCCTGCACCATTATAGCTCCTGATCATCATTTTCTCGAATCATGGAACGATGCGGAACCAAAGAAAGGAATTTTCAGTCTTCAGCAACCAACTATACGCAATATTTACACCACACGCCAGGCTCAGGACACTCTGCTGAAATGGTCAGGAAGCACAGTACTTTTCAGTGCTTACCTTAAACAATACTGGCAACAGAATTTTACTTCAAAACAATCGGAATTCCTTACAGCTTCCGATTTCTGGAACAAAACATTGCAAAAGGGTATTTTTGAACTTCCTGCTACAATAACAGCTCCTTCATATAATTCACAATCGCTTGCTGAATCTGCCGCAAAAGCCTCTACTATTAAATCATCCGAAACCGAAATCGTTTTTTATGAAACTATAGCCCTTGGCAACGGATCGCATACCAACAATCCATGGATGATGGAAATGCCAGATCCTGTTTCGAAAGTATGCTGGGATAATTTTGCCGCTATTTCGCCGGCAATGGCTCAAAAACTGGCTGTTGTAACCGGTGATGTCCTTAAACTTGCCGACGGCCTCGAACTGGTTGCCTTTGTTCAACCAGGTCAGGCAGATGGCACCCTATCCATTGCTTATGGTTATGGCCGCACGGTAGCCGGAAAAGTAGCTGAAGGTATTGGTATAAACGTGTTTCCCTTTATGAAAATGGAAGGTAGTAACCGCAAATCATACCTGGCGACAGCATCAATTTCAAAAACAGGAAAGAAATACGCGCTTGCTTCGACCCAGATGCATCATTCGATGGAAGGCCGCGACATTGTTCGCGAAACTACCCTTGCCGAATGGCAGGAAAAACCGGATGCAGGAAATGAAATGCATGCAGAAATAGAAGCAAAACACCTTACTCTTTACAAAGAAATTACCTACGAAGGGCACCATTGGGGAATGTCAATCGACTTGAATGCATGTACCGGTTGCAGCGCGTGTGTTATTGGTTGTCAGGCCGAAAACAATGTTCCTGTTGTTGGTAAACAGGAAGTTATAAAAACCCGTATTATGCATTGGATACGCATGGACAGGTATTATTCCGATGATGTAGCAAATCCTTCGGTTTACTTCCAGCCGGTCATGTGCCAGCATTGCGATAATGCGCCCTGCGAAAACGTATGCCCTGTTTCGGCAACAAACCACAGCAGCGAAGGACTTAACCAGATGGCTTACAACCGTTGTATCGGGACAAAATACTGCATAAACAACTGTCCATATAAAGTTCGTCGTTTCAACTGGTTCCGTTATGCTACCAACGACGCTTTCGATTACAATATGAACAGCGATATGGGTCGCATGGTATTAAATCCGGATGTGACTGTTCGCGAACGCGGAGTTGTTGAAAAATGTACTTTTTGCGTACAACGCATACAGGAAAAGAAGTTGCTTGCCAAACTCGAAAACCGTCCGCTTGCCGATAACGAAATCCAGACAGCCTGTATGCAGGTTTGCCCGGCCGGAGCCATCATTTTCGGCGACATGAATAACAAACAAGCCAAGCTCACCGACTTATTTACCGACCAGCGCAATTACCACATCATCGAAGAAATTCACACTCTTCCTTCGGTAGGTTACCTTACAAAAGTCCGAAACCGGGAAGCTGAGGATAGTAAAGCTTAATGAATTACTAAAATTACTATCTGAAAAGATAAACACAATAAAAGCATAATAATATAACTGGCAATACCAATAAAATATGTATAAAGCAGATGTACGAGGTCAGCTGATCCTGGGTAATAAGGATTACCGCCAGATAACCAGCGACATTATTGCACCAATTGACAATAAAGCACCCGGCTGGTGGAAAGTAGCCCTTGCTGTGAGTGTATCACTTGCCAGTCTTGGTATTTTTTCTTTGTACTATACTGTTCGTTATGGCATAGGCACATGGAATGTAAACAATTCAGTAGGCTGGGGATGGGAAATCATCAACTTCGTATGGTGGATCGGTATCGGACATGCGGGAACGGCATTTTCCATTTTCCTGCTCATCCTGCGTCAGAAATGGCGTACATCCATAAACCGGGCTGCTGAAGCAATGACTGTTTTTGCTGTAATGTGTGCTGCCATTTTTCCGGCCATCCACATGGGGCGTGTATGGCTTGCTTTTTACATTTTTCCTTATCCTAATACACGTGGATCACTGTGGGTCAATTTTAACTCACCACTTTTCTGGGACTTTATAGCTATCAGCGCTTACCTGCTTATATCAGCATCTTTCTGGTATTTTGGTATGGTTCCCGATTTCGCATCCATCCGCGACCGTGCCAAAACCAAGCTTAAAAAAGCCATTTACGGCGCGCTGGCATTCGGCTGGACAGGTTCCACCAAAGAATGGCTGCGTTATGAAGGATTAAGCTATGTTCTTGGCGGTATCGCCGCAGTGCTCGTAGTTTCAGTTCACTCCATTGTATCCACCGACTTTGCCACTTCAGTAATTCCGGGCTGGCACACCACTTTGTTTCCTCCGTATTTTGTAGTAGGAGCCATTTTTTCAGGTTTTGCTATGGTTATGACACTTATGATCGTGATCCGCAAATATTATCACCTCGAAGATTATGTAACGGATTCACATTTAAATGCAATAGCCAAAATCCTGGTTTTTATTTCATTGATCATGGGTACGGCATATTTCACCGAAGTATTTATGGCCTGGTACAGCGGCAATGAATACGAAATGTTTACTTTTTTCAAGAACCGCATAACCGGTGAATATAAATTTATGTTCTGGGCCATGATTATCTGTAATGCAGTAATTCCACAGATCATGTGGTCGAAAAAGATACGCAGCAATATCACAGCCTTATTTATAGTCTCACTTATCATTAATGTGGGTATGTGGTACGAGCGATTCAATATTGTTGTTACTTCACTTGCTAATGATTACCTGCCCTCATCCTGGACTACCTACTCCCCGTCATGGGTCGAAATAAGCTTATTTCTGGGAACTATCGGTATATTCTCAACCGGAGTATTGTTCTTCTTCCGCTTCATCCCGATGATTGCCATCAGTGAAGTAAAGAGTGTACTGAAACCAACCGAAATAATGGAAAAACATTAAAATACCTGACCCGCCATGAATACGACACATATAATAGGTATTTTCGACAGCAAACTTGACCTGCTGGCCGGCATTGAAGGAGCCAAAAGCAAAAACTTCAAAATCGAAGAAATTTACACACCTTACCCTGTAATGGAAGCCATTGATGCTCTGGAGCGGAAGTCGAGGTTTACCACAGTGGCATTCATTTTCGGTGCGGTTGCAGTAGTAGGAGTTCTTTCATTCCTATACTGGACTTCAGTTATTGACTGGCCTATTAATTACGGAGGAAAACCAACAAATGCATTTCCTTCATTTATCATTATCACGCTGGTACTAACCATACTTACAGTTACTTTGGGAAGTCTGTTCACGTTTTCGCTCAGGGCACAGATATATCCCGGTAAAAAGTATTTTCTGCCTGATGAACGAGCAACAGATGATAAATTTGTGATTTTGTTCGATAAAAAGACTGCCGGAGGTGGCTACGAAGCTATTGCTGCAGCTATGAAAGCCAGTGGTGCATCGGAAGTATATGAAAAGGAATTTTAAAAATGTTACGTAAAAAAAACAATCATATGGGTTATTTCAGTAAAGCCCCGATCAGATTAACAACGGCTGTTGTGCTTACGGCAATGCTTTTTGCTTCGTGCGATCGCACACGTATTCAGAAAGGATACGAATATTTCCCTGATATGGCACATTCACTTGCATACGAAACGTATGCGCCTGCTAAAGGTGCCAACAACGGAATAACAATGCAAATGCCGGTTTTAGGTTCAATTCCCCGCGAAATGATCCCTTACCAGTATCCTGCAACAGTCGAAGGACGTATACTCGCCGGTAAGGAACTCAGCTGTAATCTGGAAGCCAACGAAGCAAACCTGCTGAGAGGAAAAGAGATGTACACTATTTTTTGTAACAACTGCCATGGCCTTGCCGGAAAAGGTGACGGGCACTTATATACAAGCGGAAAATATACAGTTCCACCCGCATCCCTTGTTTCGGAACGGATGCTGGCAGCTCCCATAGGCGAAGTATTTCATGTAATTACTGCCGGCTTCAACGTTATGGGTGCCCATGGACCGCAAATAAGACCTGACGATCGCTGGAAGATAGCACTTTACGTAAAAAATACCCTACAAAACAATAAATAAGCTCCAAGTGTATGGATACCAAAGTTATATTTACGAAGAAATTTAATTATATAACCTACGGCCTCATGGGTCTTGGAGTTATTGGGCTGGCATACGGTTTCCTCACTGATACCCATAGGACCTGGGCCAACCTGCTTCTGAATAATTATTATTTTTTGTCACTCGCAATCGGGGCAGCCTTCTTTTTCAGCCTGCAATATATTACACAATCGGGCTGGTCGGCCATGTTTCGCAGAATTCCGGAAGCGCTGATGGCTTATATTCCGTATGCCGCGGTGATTATGCTGGTGATGTTTTTCGGGCTTCATGATATTTACCATTGGTCGCATCCCGACATGGTAGCGAACGACGAATTGCTTGCGCACAAAGCGCCTTACCTGAATATTCCTTTTTTCATGATACGTATTGTGGTGTTTTTTGCAGCATGGATTTTACTCACCCGTTACCTGCGTAAACTCTCGCTTCAGGAAGACAGCCTGGGCGGCCTTGTCATGTTCGAAAAAATGGAGTTCTGGTCAAAAATTTTTATCTTTGTTCTGGCAGTTACTTTTTCAATGGCTTCGTTCGACTGGATCATGTCCATTGATGCGCATTGGTTCAGTACCATATTTGCTTTCAAAAACTTTGCAGCAGCTTTTTATCATGGAACATCGCTGGTTGCACTTATAGCTATCATCCTTCATAAAAAAGGATTTTTTAAAGACATGAATGAGTACCATCTCCTCGATTTTTCGAGGTACATGTTCGGACTCAGCATTATATGGGGATACTTGTATTTCTCGCAGTTTGCACTTATATGGTTCGGAAACATCCCTGAAGAGACAATTTATTACGCTAAACGCTGGAATAACGGATGGCTGGTTTTCTTTATAGCCAATTTTGTCATCAACTGGTTTATCCCGTTTATCGTATTGCTTCCGCAGAAACTGGACAAGAACATCAACGTTGTTTATGCTATCTGTATTCTGCTTCTTGTTGGGCTATATACCGATATTTTCGAACAGGTGATGCCCGACTTCACCACCAGACCTCAGTTTGGATTTATCGAAATCGCTGTTTTTGCCGGATTGGCAGGTTTGTTCCTTTTCGCTTTCAGTAAAGCGCTGGCGAAAGCTCCCTTAATTGCTAAAAATCATCCTTATCTCGAAGAAAGCATTCACCATCATATACACTAACAGAAAGTTCTTAATCTTTTTCTGAATACTTCTTCAATAAGTGCTAATATTCTGCTTTGCAAAGTATTAGCATTTATTGCTTTTTACAAAGAGAAATGAAAATGTTAAACTCAATAAAAGTTCAGTTTTTGTTAAACAAAACAAGGCTGAGCTTTGTTAATAAAGCGTTAATCCGAATTTAATACCGTTTTCGTATTTTCAAAAATAAAAACCTGATTCCGCTTAAAAACAGGCTTAACAGAATAACCATTCAATGCTAAAATTTAATTGAAATGAAAAAAACCACCTCTTGGTTTACAATGCTCTTTTTGTTGTTTGTTACCCTAATTAATGTCAATACTGCCTCTGCCGGAACGGAGAAAGAAATGGAAGTCGGAATTACCGAACATCTTGACAAATACATTCCTGATGACATTATGCTTACTGACCAGAACGGGAAACTTGTTAATCTTAAACAACTTATTGATAAACCCACAGTTATCTGTTTTGTTTATTATCGCTGTCCGGGTATTTGTAGTCCGCTGATGAATGGCCTGGCCGAAGTAATAGCAAACACCAGTCTGGCTTTGGGAAAAGATTACCAGGCAATCACAATCAGCTTCGACAGTCGCGAATCCTATGATCTGGGTCAGAAAAAAAGAATCACCTACCTGAAAAAGATTAAAGAACAGGATGGCGCCGGCTGGACTTTTATGACCGGCGACAGTGCCAATATTGCAAAAGCTACCAATGCTCTCGGATTTGGGTATAAGTTTGTGAATAATGAGTTTATGCACGAAGGAGCACTCATGATGATCAGCCCCGATGGCAAAATAACCCGTTACCTGAAAGGGATCAGTTTTCAGCCATTTGAATTTAAACTTGCAGTTTACGAAGCATCCAAGGGAAAATCTGCACCTACATTAATAAAAGTTCTGACTTATTGTTATTCGTACGATCGGAAAACGGAACGCTATTCGCTCGAAGTAACCAGGATAGCAGCAACATTAACCATAATTTTAGGAGTTTCGTTGTTGACATACCTGTTAATTCGCGGCCGCAGAAAAAAATCTAAATCAGTTAACCAATAATCAATAATTTATACATGACCGGAACTTCTTCAACACATCGGTTGCCCAGTTACCTCGAATACCAGGGCAAATACACCGGAATCCGTGCCTGGATTTTATCCACCGATCACAAGCGTATCGCTTTGTTATACTTGTATTCGCAGCTATTTTTCTTCCTGGCCGGATTGGTAATGGGAATATTTATGAAACTCGAACTTATAGCGCCAGGCCAGCAAATAATGGGGCCTCAGGCTTATAATGCGCTTTTCACGGTACATGGACTTACCATGATATTCCTTTTTATAATTCCCGGTTTGGCAGCATCTTTTGGCAATTTCATGATCCCGATTATGATCGGGGCAAAGGATGTGGCTTTCCCAAAACTGAATTTATTCTCCTGGTACCTGTTTATTGCAGGTGCAATAATTATATTAGTCGGAATATTTTCCGGTGACGGCCCTCCTGATACCGGGTGGACATTTTACGCTCCTTACAGTCTGAAAACTAATACTAATGTGGTTCTTACTGTTTTCGGAGCTTTTGTACTTGGATTTTCGTCTATTCTTACAGGACTGAATTTTATTGTAACTATTCACCGGATGCGGGCCCCGGGAATGGGATTTTTTCGTATGCCTTTGTTTATATGGTCGTTATACGGCACCGCGTGGATTCAGCTTCTTGCAACTCCGGTAATTGGTATTACTTTCCTGATGGTAGTAGCTGACCGTATGCTTGATATCGGATTTTTTGATCCTGCCAAAGGCGGTGACCCTGTACTGTATCAGCATCTTTTTTGGATATACTCACATCCTGCTGTATATATCATGATTTTACCAGCAATGGGCGCCATAACCGAAATTATTGTAACCTTCTCACGACGGACTGTATTCGGCTACAAAGCCATTGCCATGTCGAGTCTTGCTATTGCTTTTGTCGGTTACCTGGTTTGGGGACATCACATGTTTACTTCAGGAATGAGCGAAACTGCACGGCTGGTATTCTCTTTTCTGACATTTCTGGTTGCTATACCCAGTGCTATAAAAGTTTTTAACTGGACAGCTACCATGTACAAAGGATCAATTTCGCTGGAACCTCCTTTCTGGTGGGCGATGGCTTTTATCTTTATATTTATGATTGGTGGACTTACCGGGCTTATTCTTGGCAGTGTATCAACAGATGTGCATGTTCATGATACCGTATTCGTTGTCGCGCATTTCCATTATATTGTGTTCGGAGGTGCCGGCATAGCTTTCTTTGCAGCACTGCATTACTGGTATCCGAAAATGTTTGGAAAAATGTACAACAAGAAAACAGCCAACTGGGGACTTATCGGGTTATTTGTAGGATTTAACGCTACATACATGCCTATGTTTTTCCTTGGTTACATGGGCATGCCGCGACGATATTATGATTACCTTCCACAATTTGCCGACCTGAATCTATTATCTACTATAGGATCCTGGATTATGGCTGCATCGCTTATCCTTGTAATTGTGAACCTGCTTCGTGCTAAAAAAGGAACACCCGAGGAAATGGACGATCCATGGGGCGGCCGTACACTTGAATGGTCTATTGAATCACCTCCTTCGCTCGAAAACTTTGAGGAAATTCCTGTTATCGACAGCGAACCTTACGAACTAAAAACCAAATAAACAGTCTATGGAACAAAATCATGTAGCACCTGCAGATCACTTTGATCCGGTTGCATCAAAACTTGGAATGTGGCTGTTTATATTCACCGAAATATTACTCTTTGGCGGACTGTTTATTGTTTATTCTGTTTACAGGTATAATCACCAGGTTGAATTTCACCTGGCAGCAGAGGAACTCGATGTAACTATTGGTTTGATCAATACTATTATTCTGTTAATCAGTAGTATGACAGTTGCCATGTCAATCACAGCTTTGCAGCTTGGGAATAAAAAGCTCACTCTCATACTACTGGCAGCAACCATTTTTCTGGCATTGGTTTTCCTGGTTAACAAATACTTCGAATGGGGAGCTAAAATTCACCACGATATATATCCTGGAAGCGATTTCCTGCTTAGCCTGAGTAAAGGCGATATGCTTTTCTTCGGTTTGTATTTTTTTATGACGGGACTTCATGCTTTGCATATCATTGCAGGATTAGCATTGCTTGGAGTTGTTTTCGTTAAAGTTAAAAACGGAACTGTAAATCAAACCCGGTATTCGTTGCTCGAAAACGGAGGACTCTATTGGCACCTTGTCGATCTGATCTGGATATTCCTGTTCCCATTGTTCTATCTAATACACTAAGCCCTATGAGCGAACATAAAAACCATATTTCCACTTATAAGTCGCAGATTCTTGTACTGCTTTCACTTATTGTGCTTACTGTGCTGACTGTAGTTATCACAAGTGTACACCTGGGTCCGTTCAATACTGCCGCTGCCATGCTTATTGCAACAGTAAAGGCATCTATTGTTTTGCTCTACTTCATGCATCTGAAGTTTGATGAAAAAATATACCGCTTCATGGTTACACTTGTACTGGCCATATACTCAGTGGTGATCATTATAACATTTTTTGATTACTTATACCGATAAACACTATGTTCACTGGATACTCAAATTTTTCGGGAGGAGTAGATACCGCATTTGCTATCATTGTTGGCATTTCGTTATTCTTCCTTATTGGAATAACTGCCGTAATTATTTACTTCATTTTTAAATACAATAAGAAGAAAAATCCTGTTGCGTCTGAAATAGAAGGAAGTAATAAACTGGAAATCATCTGGACCATTATCCCGTTGATTCTGGTTTTATTTATGTTCTGGCTGGGCTGGAGTTCGTATATCCCTATGCGTAAAGTACCTGCCGATGCCATGAAAGTAAAAGTTACCGCTCAAATGTGGAGCTGGCGCTTTGAATACGAAAACGGAAAGGTAGAAGATACACTTATTGTTCCGGTTAATAAAGCTGTTGTGTTGAATATGGTTTCACTCGATGTAATTCATAGTTTATACATTCCTGCTTTCAGGATCAAGGAAGATGTTGTCCCCGGCAAAGCCGAAAACTACATGTGGTTTAAATCACTTGTCATTGGCTCCTATGATCTTTTTTGCGCTGAATATTGTGGATTAAGGCATTCGTATATGGGAACCATTGTTGAAGTTGTTGATCAGGGCACTTTTGATAAATGGTATGCCGCTGCTCCTGTAAAAATTGATTCAACTATTGCGGCAAAACCGGGTTTCGAAGGAAAACTTCTCTCTGAACAAAAAGGCTGCATTGCCTGTCATTCTTCCGATGGAACTAAAATAGTAGGGCCTTCGTACAAAGGTATTTTCGGGCATAAAGTTACCGTTGAAACCAATGGGAAAGAACGTGAAATTATAGTTGATGAGGAATACCTCAGAAAATCCATACTTGAACCTGAAGCCGATATCGTTAAAGGTTTCCCAAAAGGTGCGATGATATCGTACAAAGGTCAGCTAACTGATGAGGAAATTGACAAAATAATTGAATACATTAAAACACTAAGTGAAGAAAAGAAATAGTCCCCGCGAATTGCTGAAAATAATCAGCGAACTGGGAAAAGTTCGCATTTCGGTTGCTGTTGCATTTACAACGTTTACAGGGTATATACTTAGCCACGGCGAATTCGACCGTGGTTTTGTTTTGCCTTTTATCGGAATTTTCCTGCTGGCATGCGGAGCATCTGCCTTCAACCAGCTTCAGGAAACTGAAACAGACAAAATAATGAAACGTACTGCAGGAAGGCCACTTCCCTCAGGACGAATCAGTAAAACAGGAGCATTACTTATTGCACTGGTGTATTTTATTTCAGGAAGCCTGGTGCTTTATTTTGGACCTGGATTATTGACGCTTTTAGTTGGTATTTCAACATTTGTGTGGTACAATC
>JBBSDC010000055.1:0-21697 GCA_038249705.1 Bacteroidales bacterium
ACATACAACACACATTTGTTTGAGGTTACCCGCAAAGATATCCTTCCTGCCCAGACAGAATTTAATCTTGAAACTACATCCGTTGGCGAAGGCGGCAGTAACATCACCTCACCTATGCCGGGGAAAGTAATAAAAGTGAATGTAAATGAAGGGGATGTGGTTTCGAAAGGCGATCTGCTTCTGGTGGTTGAAGCTATGAAAATGGAAAATAACATCCTAAGCCCGGCTGATGCTGTTGTTGACCGTATAAATGTTTCTCCCGGCGATATGGTCGACAGCAATATAACACTTGTTCATCTTTCGGCAGTAACTGTGAAACAGAGCGAAGTTTAGTTTGTTAATCTAAAAGAGAATCGTGGCTGAAGTCAGACATAAGTCAGAAACCGGATCATTAAATGAATCATTTAATTCAACCACCAATAGATTAAAAATCGTCAAATTGTGGTACATTAGTAAAAAGATAAACCGTTGAGTCGGGAGATCCTACAAATTCAATCTGTTAATTTTAATGCTAACCATACGGATGCTTATACCTATAACCCAAATAATTTCTTACAACTATGGATTTTCACCTTACCGAAGAACAACAAAGCATCCGCAAAGCAGTGCGCGATTTTGCCGAACGCGAAATTAAACCTTTAGCCCGCGAACTGGATGAGGAAGGCCGTTTCTCACCTGAACTCACGCTAAGCATGGGTCAGCTCGGATTGTTTGGCATCAGTACGCCTGAAGAATATGGCGGACATGGTATGGACACATTATCCTATATTATTGCCGTTGAGGAACTTGCCCGCGTGGATGGTTCGCAGGCAGCTACTATTGCAGCACATAATTCATTGGGTATAGGTCCGTTGTATTATTACGGAACCGAAAAACAGAAGCATAAATACCTTCCTCCATTATGCACCGGCGAAGCATTGTGGGCTTTTGGGCTTACCGAACCCGATGCAGGCAGCGACTCACGTGGCACCCGAACCAGGGCTTATGTCGAAAATGGTGAATGGGTGATAACCGGTTCCAAAATATTTATTACAAACGGTGCTTCCGATATTTCAGCAGGAGCTACTGTGCAGGCAGTAACGGGTGAAACTGATGGCAAAAAAGAGTTTACTACTATCATTGTCGAAAAAGGTACCCCAGGTTTTACAAGTCGTGCCATGCATGGTAAAATGATGTGGCGGGCCAGCGATACGGCAGAGCTTTTCTTTGATGAATGTCGTGTTCCGTATGAAAACGTGCTGGGAAAAGTCGGCGATGGCTCCCGCATTATGCTCAGCACCCTCGATAACGGACGTTTATCTATTGCCGCCATGGGATTGGGCTGCGCACAAGGCGCTTTCGAAATGGCACTCAGCTATGCGCAGGAACGCAAACAGTTCGGGCAACCAATAGCCAAGTTTCAGGCAATAGGTTTTAAACTTGCCGATATGGCAACAAAAATCGAATTGGGGCGCACATTGCTTTACAAAGCTTGTTGGCTTAAGGACAATCATTTACCTTTTGCAAAAGAAGCAGCCATGTCCAAACTTTATTGTTCCGAAATTGCCAAAGAAGTTACTGACGAAGCCGTTCAGATTCATGGCGGTTACGGACTAATGAAAGATTATCCAGTCGAACGCTTTTACCGCGATCAACGTTTGCTGCAAATTGGTGAAGGAACTTCGGAAATTCAGAGGATGGTTATTTCGAGGTATATAGGTTGTTGATTCCCCTTCGGCTAAAGGTTTAATTGGGAATGAACCTTAGTGAACCTAAGTGCTCTTAGTGTATGATTGGTAAAAACCACGGAGTCACTAAGTTAACGGAGAGCCACTGAGAAAGAAGAGGGAGAATTTTGAGTTAACAAAATCCTCATTAAACAAAGTTAACAAAATATCAGTTTTCACCTCAATTAGTAAAATGTTTAAAAACGAAAATATTAAGATCACCGAAACTCCCCGCGATGCATTTCAGGGTTGGACGCATCTTATTTCGGCAGAAAAGAAGGCAGAATACATTAATTTGCTTCTCAGATGTGGCTTCGAAACTGTGGATACAGGAAGTTTTGTTTCCCCTAAAGCAGTTCCGCAAATGGCAGATACTTCAGAAGTAATTTCGTTGCTGGAAACTAACCATACGAAATCAAAAATAATGGTTCTTGCCGGAAATTCGCGGGGTGGAATACAAGCAGCCGCTGAAAATAAAATTCATACCATTAGTTTCCCATATTCCGTTTCTAAAACTTTCCTGAAACGGAACCTCAACACAACTCCTGAAGATGCCTGGCAAACAGTTCTTGATTTAAAAACAGTATGTGACCAATCGCAGAAGGAATTACGGGTTTATCTTACCATGGCATTTGGCAATATGTATGGTGACGAATGGAATGACGAAATAGTAATCCGGGAAGTTGAGAAACTCTATGCCAAAGGCATTCGCGACATTGTTTTCTCGGATGTCACCGGCGAAGGAACTCCTGGCAATATCGAAAGACTTTGCGCTGAACTGATCAACGCATTCCCGGAAGCTAAAGTTGGAATTCACCTGCATACCAAACCGAACGACTGGCAGGACAAAATTGAAGCCGCCTGGCTGGGAGGAATGCGAAATTTTGAAAGTGCTCTTGGTGGTTATGGGGGCTGCCCCATGACGGGTTACGAATTGCTGGGAAACCTTGATACACTTAATCTCCTTAATTGGTGTAAAAAACAAGGAATTGAAACCGGAATAAATACAGCTATTCTCGATGAAGCCAGATCATTTGCTGCTAAGATTTTCCAATTAAAATAAATTTTAAACTGTGAATCAGAAATTTTTATACTTTCAAATTCAAATTGAAATATATGAATAAAGTCGTAAAAGATGCCACTGAGGCAATGAGCGGAGTAACCGATGGCATGACACTTATGGTGGGTGGTTTCGGATTATGCGGAATTCCTGAAAATGCGATCACGGCATTGTACAAAAGGGGAGTAAAAAATCTGACCTGCATTTCGAATAATGCCGGCGTTGATGATTTCGGACTTGGTATTTTGCTTAAAAACAAGCAGATACATAAAATGATTTCGTCCTATGTTGGCGAAAATTCAGAGTTTGAACGTCAGTTGCTTGCCGGGGAACTCGAAGTCGAATTGATTCCACAAGGAACTCTCGCTGAACGCTGCCGTGCCGGTGGTGCAGGAATTCCAGCTTTTTTTGTTCCCGCCGGTGCCGGAACCGAAGTTGCTGATGGAAAAGAAATCCGTGTTTTCGATGGCAAGCCTCACTTACTGGAAACTGCCCTGGAAGCTGATTTCGCTTTTGTAAAAGCCTGGAAAGGCGATACGATGGGAAATCTCGTTTACAAACAAACAGCTAATAATTTTAACCAATCCATGGCAATGGCAGGTAAAATTACGGTTGCCGAAGTGGAAGAACTCGTGCCTGCCGGCGAACTCGATCCCAACCAGATTCATACTCCCGGTATTTTTGTGCAACGGATTTTTCAGGGAAGTAATTATGAAAAGAGAATTGAAAGGGTGACAGTGAGAGAATAGAAATGAAGGATCGAGGGGCGAAACGGAGAGGGGCGAAACGGAGAAGGGCGAAACGGAGAAGGGCGAAACGGCGAGGGGCGAAACGGAGAGGGGGTTAAACGGAGAGGGGCGAAACGGAGACTTTTATAATAGAATTAAAAGCTAATAATTATCATTCTTAGTTTTCGCGAATTGAGAGTTTACCAGGCTGCAATGGAAGCAGCGATGGAGATTTTTACACTTTCAAAATCATTTCCTCCGGAAGAAAAGTACTCTTTAACGGATCAAATTAGAAGATCTTCCAGGTCAGTATGTGCGAATATCGGTGAAGCATGGAGAAAAAGGAGATACAAAGCCGCTTTTATTGCCAAAATAAGTGATTCTGAAACGGAAGCCTGCGAAACACAAATCTGGTTGGAATTTGCACTGAGATGTAAATATCTTGATGAGGAAAAGGTAAATAAGTTGACTGATCGGCATGATCACATAATCACTCAGTTAGCGATTATGATTAATGATGCTGACAAGTGGATTGTCAAGAGTTCAAAGCAGATGAATTAAAATTAAACAATACTGAAGTTGAGGAGGGTTAAATTCCGGCGTCTTTCGCCCTTCGCCCTTCGCCTCTCACCCACTCTCTAAAATAGAAAACCTAATGGCTCTTACTAAAGAACAAATCGCCCAACGCATAGCCCGGGAACTCCACGATGGTTATTACGTGAACCTTGGCATTGGAATTCCGACATTAGTTGCAAATTATATCCCCGAAGGAATGAAGGTTGTGCTACAATCCGAAAACGGAATATTGGGAATGGGACCTTTTCCGTATCCGGATGAAGTGGATGCCGACCTTATCAATGCCGGCAAGCAAACTGTAACGGTAATTCCGGGTGCAGCCTATTTCGATTCGTCCATGAGTTTTGCAATGATACGCGGCGGACATGTAGATTTAACAGTTTTGGGAGCTTTCGAAGTTACCGAACAAGGCGATATTGCCAGTTGGAAAATCCCCGGCAAAATGGTGAAAGGAATGGGTGGTGCCATGGATCTGGTAGCCTCAGCCCGCAATATTATTGTCGCCATGCAGCATTGCAGCAAGGATGGGGAATCTAAATTACTGAAGCAATGCACTTTGCCTCTTACTGGAATAAAATGTGTAAAACGAATCGTCTCTGATCTGGCCGTGATTGATGTTACCGAAAATGGATTTAAACTGATAGAAAGAGCTCCCGGATTAAGTGTTGAGGACATTGTAAAAGCGACTGCCGCACCATTGATTGTGGAAGGGGAAATACCGGAGATGAAGTTCTGAAATTATTTGGGTGGGAATTTAGTCAAACATTCTTTAGCAATGCTGATAAAATCAACCTGTTCAATAAATCAGGCAAACCAGCACAAATTCTAAAATGAAAAAGGATTTCCTTTGAAGTATGCTTACAAAAGAAACCATATTATCCGGATTCAAAGAGTTAAACCCTTCTCTTTACAAGTACGATGCGGTGAAAGAGATAGGATTGTTTGGTTCTTTTTCGGACAATACGAACAATGAGGAAAGTGACATAGACCTAATAGTTGAGCGTCAAACTATCTGCAGGGAAATCGGGTTCAAATTGAAGAAATACTAAAGGTTGAGAAATAACTCTTCGGAAAATTCAGTTTATTTTATTCTCTCTCCTACCTGATAATAATTTTCCGTGTAACCATATTTCCATCATGCATTCGAATCCTAAATAAAAATATTCCTGAGAGGAATTCAGGGATGTGTATTTCAAGTTTTGAATCTGACATATTATATTGATAATTCAGAATTTCCCTGCCATCGGCAGTAAGCAGTGACACTTTTACAGCCCGTGATTTACCGGTAAATTCAATATAGATCACCTCATTGGCAGGATTGGGATAAATACGGGCAATACTTTCAACTTCTTCGATTCCGGCTGGCGTGGCCCATTGGTTTTTTAACTGCTCAATCTGTTTTACAGGAATCTCTTTGTCCCAAAACTTCACTTCATCTACACTCCCCTTTAAAGCATAAAGTGTTTCTACGTTGTCCATCCTGCCAATTGTCAATGGTTTGGTCGACGGTTGAATTGCGCCTGTAAATGCTTTAAAAGTATCAAGAACACCATCCAGATACAACTCCATGGAATAGCCTGTGTAAAGAGCAGTAACATGGTAATATCGGTTCAATTCAATAGGAGCTGAGCCGTCAAGATCAGCCACTCCCGCATCGGTTTTCACCGTCCAGCGAAACCGACCCTCCGGAGTTATAGAAAGCTTATACCGCTGCTGCCACGATCCATGCGAAACAATAAACCGTTCGGAATCAAGCTGTTCACACTTCACCCAACAGCTGAGACTTACGGCTTCTCCAAAATTTAGTTCCGGCTTGTTTTCGGTATAAATGATATTTTGTCCGGATGTAAACCGGTAAGCCAGGGAAGTTATTCCACGTGCATCCTCTGTTTTTATTGCCCCGCTAACTGTTGCATGAAACTGGTTGGATGCTGCATTCAGATTATCAGTATCAAATGGATACCAGATCAGCGGTGTTTGGATAGCTAAACTTGTATCCTTTACCAGCGCCTCATCTGAAACTGCTGTAGAAAGATTATCCTGGTTGGTGACCTGAACAGTAATTGT
This sequence comes from Bacteroidales bacterium, assembly GCA_038249705.1. Lineage (GTDB taxonomy): Bacteria > Bacteroidota > Bacteroidia > Bacteroidales > UBA4417 > UBA4417. The sequence goes on from JBBSDC010000055.1 coordinate 6,138, forward strand.
GCTGACTGTCGGAATTTCCGGAGCCTGCCAGGTGACAGAATTCCCGCCGTTCTGGCCTAAAACTCCTTCGGTGGCTGACCATAAATATTGAAGAATTTCACCAGGTGCAGGATTAACCTGTGCTGTAAACGTATTTGTTTCTCCAATAATCGTGTATTTGGAAGCGGACTGAATGCCGTTTACTACAGGCGGGGCAGAAATATGATCAACTGCAGTTAGCTGAAGTGTGTCTTCTGCCATCTGGCTGTTGAAAGTGATTTTGCATTTCAAAACAAATGGTCCGGACACCGAAGGAGCCGAAAGTGTAACTTGTGAAAGGGTTTGATTTTCAATCAGAACATCATTCAAAAACCACTGAAATTGTACCTGCTCACCTGGGTTTGTATTTCCGGGTTCGCAATAAGCTGTAAATGTTGAGTTTACGACTACCGGGTTCTTATCAGTCGAAAGGGCTTTGATAAGCAGATTTACCGAAAAATCGTATTCATAATGATAATCAAGCACATCACCACCTGCATAAAGTTTGCCATTAAGGTTTTCGGGTACAATTCCTGCAGCAAACATCCTGATTAATCTTACTTCCCCGGCCGGAACTGTCAACTGAAATGTACCCGAAACAGATGAATTCAGCACAGTTTCAGTAATTGCTTCGTAAACCCCATAAGTACCGGCTGGCAAATTGACTTCAATCACTTTACCGGAAGATGTTGGATTATAATACAAATACGAGGGCAGGGCATTGTCACCGTAAAAATCAGTTTTATTCAGATCAATCTGAAGTATTTCCGGGATATTGGTTGTTTTAGCTACAGCAGCAAGATATCCTACACTTGAGCCGCTATAAAGCGATAAATTAGTTGCAGCCCAGCCTCCACCTATGGCATCGCCGGTTGCAAAAGGTGATTTTCCCTGCCACAGTTGTTTCATCGATTCATGCGGAATGCATGCATCAGGATCATTAACTGATGCCCATGAATAAGAATCCTGGTTCGCCTGTGGCAAAGCGTTCCAGTAGAACAAACGGCTTGCATTGCTGATATTAAGTATCCATTTGGCAATTGCTCTGGAATATCGCTTATCATACTTGGGAAGTGGAGCCAGGGCTGCTGCCTGCTGAAAACCATTCATCACAAAAGCGTAATCGTTACCACCATCATTGGCTTCACCAATCAGGCCGGATACATCATAACCGCCCCAGGTGCCGACTATTGAACCCCATTCTCTGAGTGGTCCGCGGTCGAAACACCAGCTGAGCATTTTCTGAATCGGATAATTGGTTCCTTCAACAGCATTCATCCGTGCAGCGGCAAGAGTTCCGTATGGCAATTGTAGTTCGTACGATGGATTTGAGGTAAATCCCGCAAGGAAATCCAAAGCCTGTTGAGTGCCTTCCATATATTTCCTGTTGCCGGTTTCGAGGTAAGCGTTATAAAGCAGCCAGGCAATACTGCCGGCCGATTCAGGTTCGGGAACGCCTGTTGTAAGTGGCAGACCGGTACTCAGGTCGAAAGCCCTGTAGTTCATATCGGGAACTGACCAGGGTGTTGCGCTTCCACCTAATTGTTTTACACACGTATTCCAGCGGTTGGCAACAGTGGTAAACTGAGTATCGAATTCCGGCGCAGTTGCAGGATAGAGTGACTTTAACTGATAAAAATACACATTAGGCATAACATCATACCACCAGTCGTTGCCCGAGGTGGTCGAATACCCATTTAGATAAACATTCTGGCCATTTTTCAGGTTGAAAAAATCTTTCGCCATAGCCACCCAGTTCATTCCGTTCTGATTGCTTTTATCAATTCCCGCCAACGAAGCCCCGACTATGGCCGGCATAATGTTAATGGCTTCTGCCTGGTTGAGGTGATCGTTTGCTCCTACATATGAATCCAGAAACATTGGCGTATTATCTGCATAATTGAATTGCCCCTGGGTACCCAGTTTCGACAAAGGAAGGTACTGCCCGGTTTTATTCATATCGAAGACATAGCTGTCATAATTAATTGCCACCGCATTCCAATCCCTGATAAGAAGAGGCGTTGGCAGATTTGGCATCAGGTCAATTCGCGGAATACTCAATTGCCCCTGCTGGGCAAACGAAAGCATCGTAAAGATGCATAATGGAAGTAAAAGTAGAAATCGGTTCATTTTGTATGCTTTTATATTTTCGATTAATGTCGGATCAAATGCCTTTTGAGCTTTCTTTCATTTCCCTGTCCGCATTTCCTGTTCTCCTTGTCCCCTTGTCTCTATGTCCCGTTGTCTCCATTACGCCCCTCGGCCATTCTCCCCCTCGGCCATTCTCCCCCTCGCCCCATCCCCATGTCCCTTTGTCTCCATTTCGCCCCTTGCCCATTCTCCCCCTCGCCCATTCTCCCCCTCTCCCCATCCCCATGCCCCCTTGTCTCCATTACGCCCCTCGGCCATTCTCCCCATCTCCCCAAACCCTATTTCCTCAAATAATCCGGATCCATATCAGGAGTTCTCAACCCGGCAACCTCATTGGCCATCAGTACAAATACATTCCAGCACAGCCCTTTGGTCGAAACCCACCACGAATCGGTGCTGGTCCATTTAGTAGGGATAAATTCCTTGCTGAAAGGCCATTCCGGATTAAGGTTTATCTCAGCCCACGACCGGTTTTCCATAAACTTTTGAGCATTCTTCCATCCATGCTTTAATCCAACCACATAAGCGCAATATTCAGCCCGAAACCAACTTCCACCGTTGTAATAGTAGCCGTCGTTCTGCCCATTGCTGTAATTGGCTTCTCCGAATTTTTCGAAAGGCTGGTAATCGCCTGTCAGGTAAGCATACCCTTGTTTATCTTTTGTGAGACGGATTAATATAGGCGCCGTAGTTCCCAGTTCCGGATGAGGCGAATTGGCCACTTTATTGAGAATTGGAACCTGATTTAAGTGACTGATTACCATTTCATCTGTAAGCATCGGCCTGTTGAACAACCACAGCGAAAAGAATTCGGGTTCCAGGTCGTTAAGGTTTATTAGATCGGGAAAGTTACGGTCAAAGAGGAGATGGCCTCTCTGAGGATCGTAAAAATTGCGGTATTCCTGTTCTGTCTTTGCAATGTAGGCTTCCGGTATATCATAACCCAGTTCTTTAATCGTTCGCAAAGCAATGGCCAGCATTCCCTGGTTAACAGCCAGCCGGTCAGTTTTGGGTTCGAAATCCACAATATCAATCTGGCTGAGGGAGAAATGCGAACGGCATATCCCATCCTGCCCGGCATCAAATTCGTTCAATACATAATCAACAGCCAGTTTTATTTTGTCCTGTGGAAGCTCAACCCCAAACCTGCGTTTGTTCAGCATGGCCCATATCAGCCATTCGATAGTGGCTTCGTTGTCCTTGGCTTCAACCGATCCCATGTAGGGAGTGATGATAGTACCTATTCCACCTTCAGGTGTCTGCGTTCTGCCCCATTGTTCCCATATGGATAAGTTCAAATCCTTGTTATAAGTGGAAACGCAGGCGAAAAACGAATCCCGGTTGTACATATCCGGCGAATAATTTTTGTTTGGCACATTGAATGGTGTCATATCATTTACTGACGTGATCCAGGTAAGCATATTGAAATTGGCATACATCATTTTTTCAATTTGCGAACCTTTAAATCCTTTTCCTTCTGCCAACCGCGATTGGGCAGAAATCATAAAATCTTTGTGGTTTGTATAAGGCTCAACGAAAATGTAAGTGGTTTTTTCTGATGTTCTACCCATCGGAAGCAGATTATAAGCAGCGGATAGTGGCTGATGTTCAGTAAATTGAAGGTCTTTGATATGCAGCCACGATTCCTTACCTGATTGAGTGCCGATAAACATTTCGACTGAATCGTGTTCAATATATGGGATTAAGATACTTCCTTTAAAAAGCGTCCATTCCTTATCATTCGCGGGGAAATTATCGATGTATTTTACTCCTTCTTCAAGTTCCTCGGTTCTTACGCCGTGGCGAAAGCGAAAAAGTTTGAGAGCTACCGGAGTATTGCCTTTGCATTGAAATGAGAAAGTATAAATTTTCTGGTCTTCGAACGGTGCGATAAATTCTATTCCTGCCCTGCCACCAGGGTGGCAAATAAGTGAAATCAGACTGTCATTCCGCACAACTTCAACATTTCCTTCTTTGTTCCAGGCGTTTCCGGCTTTAACAATTTTGCTTGTTCCTGCATCAAGGTTATACATTTCGCCAAAAGTCTGGCGGACATAGTCCTTTCCTTCTAACTGTTCCTGCGAAGTAGCAACAGAATATAAATTTGGATCCGGAAGCAGCCTCATTCCAACAAATCCGCCTCCGCGGCCACTGAAACGACGGCGGGTGGTGCGTGTGAATTGGTTTTTATAGCCTGCATCAGTCAAAAAACCGATTACTTTACTATTTGGAGTAACCCAGCCAACTGCAGGGTACATTTCGTGAACCAATCCTCCTGGGAAATTGTCATTTTCAAAGGTTGTATATTTCAGAGGCTTTTGTGCCGGACGGTAAGCTTCATCCAGGATATAATACATATCTGTCATGGATGGCTGAAAAAGCTGAATTGTCTTTTTTATCACATTACGGTTCACGATTTCGTAGATGACCGAAACGGATAAATTGGCATCAAACTCGGGTAGATACTGGTTACGGGTGAGCGTTATAAGCGTGTCGTTACCTGACCATTTTTCTCCTTTCCATGCAGCGATAGTGGCAGTTGTACTTGCATCTGTATTAAACAGGCGGATGGAAAATTCTTCGGTATTGGTAACCAATAATTGATCAGCGGTATAAATTTCAACATGAAATCCGTTTTGAGTATCTCCTGCAGCTTTGAGTTGTAATGGTTGCCCAAATAAATTATAACTGATGCAGAAAACAGGCAGCAGCAAAAGCGAAATTTTGAACATGAATCCTTTAATCGACATGATAAACAGGTATTTGTGATATACTCTTAAAAAAGGAAGGCCCAAAAGTCTGCTAACACAATGCAGATCAGTTGGGCCATTCCTCACACCTCAATCAAAAAACACTAAACCATTGGCTTAGGGTTTTTCGTCAGTATAAAGTCTCGATACCTGTCCATCTGCAAGAGCGATGTTGTAAATCTTCAACTCGTCAATGGCACCTTTAAAGTATCCAAAATTAGCAGCAGTTGTCCAATCCATAAAATTGGCTGCAACTTCGGCATCCGTAGCTACGCAGCCGATAATAAACGGCTGTGGGTCAGGTGCAGTAAGGGTCTGTGTAAGAGGTCCAATGCCTTTGGTATCAACAGTCCACGTTTTGGTAAGTGTACCGTTTACATAGAATTTCAGTTCTTTGGTTACACCATTAACCGAAACTACAACATGATTCCATAATCCGGCTTTAATTGAATTGTCGGTTTCGTTATCAGCATCAACTACACCACCATCTACTTTTTTGTAAGTAAAGAATGGTTTTCCGCCGCCTTGAGTCTGAAGTTTATACCCGTTCCAGTAGTTTTGCGAAACGATATAGTTGTTTTCATACAATTCAAGTGGTTTGATCCAAACTGAAATGGTTAAGTTAGCAGGCAGGAAGGCCGTTGTGTAAGGAACTTGGAGGTGAGCACCTTTATTCAGGTACACAGCTTTTCCGCCTTTTACACCGTCAACCCAGCTTGGCGACATAGCATCAGCTCCCATTACTACAGTATTCCCTTTGAAAAAGGTAGCCACATGTTTAACAGCAGAGTATGCTGTTGCAGTTGTTCCGGTTCCTTCGTCGAAGTGCCAGCCTGCATTTAGGTAGAGTGCTTCATCAATAAATCCATAAGCCTGCGACTTAAAAGTTGTCATGGCTTCGGTTAATTGAGTTATCAGGTTGTTGATCTGAACCTGCGTGAGTTGTGTAGCAGCTGTAGTTTTAACAGTTGCAAGGGTAGCTTTGAAAGCATCAATGGCTGTCTCAGGATATTGAGATGTAGTAGCAGCTGTGGCGAGTGCGTTAGCATCAACAATAAGTGCATTGAGACCTGTTTTGTCTCCCTGTACAATCGGATCTGCTTCATCATCTTTACATGATCCAAGAACCATTACTGAACTTACGATCAGCATGAGCAACAAAGTGCGTAATTTAATCAGGTTTTTCATTTTCGTATTGATTGGTTTTTAATTATGAGGATTAAGGTGAATTGTTATTATGGTTTTGATACTATTTTTGAGAAATCATACACGAGCCTTCGGTCTTCCTTCTTCCTTCTTCCGACATTTTCCTTCTTACTAAGGATTAATTGCCTGGTTGGCATCAATTTCGGCCTGGGGTAGTGGCTGATATCTTTTAGTGTCGTAGTTGAAGTCAACACCCAGGGCAGCTTCGGCGGTAGTTTTGCCCCAGCGCATAAGATCGAAATACCGGTGAAACTCCTGTGCCAGTTCAACCCTGCGTTCCCTGCGGACGGCCTCGCGAAGCTGGCTGATATCTGAAGTTGTGATATCTGCCAGAAGATCAACCGGTGCGGTTCCATTAAAACTTGCGCGGGCACGCTGGCGAACTTTATTTAGGTTGATTCTTGCCGAATCAGCTTGGCCGTTTTCTAGAAATGCCTCAGCTTTCATAAGCAGAACATCGGCATAACGCATGTAGATGTAGTTAAGCCCACCGTCGCCGGCAACCGTTAGTTCCGATTGGGGTTGCTGGTGTTTCTTTGTCAGGTAACCTGTGGCAGGCGACCATGAAGGATTGTAAATTTCGCCGTTCAGCCAGGGCTGGCCATCGCGGCCAATAGAGGCATCAAGGCGCGGGTCAACTTCTCCTGTAACTGCTTTTTCGAAAGCATCAACCAAAACCTGGGTAGGAGCATTAAAATAATATCCACGCGGTGCCGGGCCGAACCATTGATTCAGACCGCTTCCTTCGCCAGGGTTTTGACCCGAAAGGTGTTGGATTTCGAAAATCGACTCTTTGCTGTTTTCGTTGGCCAGTTTAAAATTATCGGAATAATTGGGCAACAGCCCGTAAATACCAAGGTTCTCGGCCTGATGAAAATAACTCAGGGCACCCATCCATTTGTCCTGGTAAAGGTTCACTTTACCAAGCATAGCAAAAGCGGCACCCTTGGTTACCCGTCCCTGATCGGTTGAATTATACGAAACCGGGAGTACGGCAGCCGCTTCCGTAAGGTCCTTTTCAATCTGCTGATAAATGGCATCAACGCTGCTTAACGGAACATGAATGGCTGCCTGTGTAAGCTGTGGTAAAAGCTTTAACGGAACCTGGCCGAAAATGTTCACCAGATTAAAATAGGTATATGCCCGCATAAATTTTGCTTCGCCTAATATTCGGCTCTTTAGGGCATCATCCATAGGAACAGCAGGCACATTTGCAATTACATTATTGGCCCTTGCTACAGCCTCATACGCGAAACGCCAGTAGTTATTAATAATGCCGTTAGTGGCATCGGTAGTAAACTCATCGATGTAGGTGATTTCAGCCTGGTCGCCGGGAGTTCCGCCTTTTACCGCATCGTCCGAAGCAACATCGCCAAATACCCATATGTCGTTATTGGAACTGGTAAACGAAACTGCATTATAAACGCCGTTTATCGCCTGTATGGCCTGGGTTTCATTTTTGTAATACGTATCTGTCGAAAACTCTCCTTTGAGGTCTTCGGTCAAAAATTTGGTACAGGAACTTACTAGTACGAATGTAACAAGCAGCGTAAAGCTGATCGGTTTCATGTATGTCCGGAAGCTTTTATTAAACGCTTTCTGTTTAAACATCAGGGAATTACGATTTATATTTTTCATAGCCGTTTCGGATTAAAAAATGATGTTCATACCAACCATAAGTGTCATTGCCGAAGGATATGTACCCCAGTCAATTCCTGAAGCGGTATCGCCTTCGTTTTTAGAGTTATCGCTTACGGTCATTTCGGGATCGAGGCCTGAATAGTTGGTTAGTGTCAGCAGGTTGGTGCCCGAAACATACACTCTTAACCGTGATATTCCGATTACTTCGAGTGTTTTCTGCGGAATTGTATATCCTAACTGAAGATTTTTAAGCCTCGCATATGAGCCGTCTTCAAGAAAACGCGACGACGGTCTTGCATTGTTCGATTTGGCAGTCCAGGCCGGACGAGGCTGGGTATTTGATGTTCCGTCGCCGGTCCAGCGCTGGTCGAAATAACGCTGTGTAACCGTAAAACCACGGTAGAAACCTTCGATATCCTGGTTGACCTGTACATAAATTTTGTTGCCGTACGATCCCTGGAAAAATAAACTAATGTCGAACTGCTTGTAGTTTGCTGACAGATTAAGACCGGCAAAAAACTTAGGAATTGCGCTTCCCAAATGCACACGGTCCTTGTCGTCGATGCGGTTGTCGTCATTCTGATCCTTGAATTTTACGTCGCCGGGATGCACGTTTGCCTGGAAAGGCGATAACAAAATATCAGCTTCATTCTGATAAATGCCATCCATTTCGAGCAGGTAAAATGAACCTATCGGGTAACCTGCTTCGGTACGTGTAGCATCCACTCCTGATTCAACCTGTCCGCCAAACAAAGGCGCATCCAACTCAAGAACTTCGTTGTGAAGGAAAGTTATGTTGCCGCCGATGGTATAACCCCAATCGCTTTTGTTCTTGCGATATATTGCTTCGAGTTCGATGCCGGTGTTTAGTACCGATCCGCTGTTAATCCATGCCGATTGCGAATTTCCCACCGAAGGCGGGTTAGGCGCTTTTACCAGCATATCAGAGGTTACCTTATAAAAATAGTCGATCGAAAAAGCGAAAGCACCTTTCCATAGTTCGGCATCAATACCGCCGTTGTATTGCGTGCTGGTTTCCCATTTCAGGTTATCATTCCCTAACGAGGATTGCGCATAGCCACTGTATGTTGTGCCACCGAAAGGATAATTATAATAAGGTGAAATCCGGTCGCTGTAAGCATAAAGGCCAATTTCCTGGTTGCCGATAGCACCATAACCGGCGCGGAGTTTCAGGTTTTCGAGCCAGCCGACATTTTTCAGGAAAGCTTCCTGTTTAATGGCCCATCCTCCTGATACGGAGTAAAAATTTCCCCATTTATTGTCGCCCGTGAACCGGGATGAACCATCGCGGCGTACAGTTGCCGACAGGTAGTATTTTTGTTTGTAATCATAATTGAACCTGCCGAAAAAGGAGGCTAGCGACGAAACCCACTCACTCTGACTGCTGGTTTTTATACCAGTTCCGTTACCGATATAAATTAATTCTGTTTGCTGGATGGGGAATGCCATATCGCTGGCGTACAGTGATTTTCCGTTGTTTTTGATAGCTTCAAATCCAAGCAGGGCAGTAAACGTATGCGATTCGCCAAGTGTAGTTTCATAATTAAAGAGGTTGTTCATACTCCAGTTCGAAATCCGTTCGTTGCTCACACTTAGACTGTTCGGAGCTCCAATGCGGTTTTCGGTACCCCATGTACGGTCGAAACGCCTGCCGTTCGAATTGCGGTAATCCATACCAAAATTGGTGGTAAATGTCAGACCTTTATAAACTTTGGCTTTAAAATAGGCTTTGCCGAGGTAGCTGTCGCTTTTCAGGTTGTTTTCGTTGTAGGCAGCCATTCCTATTGGATTGTACCCGTCACCCAGAAAAGAATCAAACTTCTGCGCTCCGAAATACTCTGCTGGCCTGTCGACGAAATTAATGCCGTCATCAAATTTGATAGGAATAGCCGGGTTGCGGAAAAAGGCATACCTCACCACGCTGCCACCGTTACCTCCATAGCCGTCGCCTGAACTTCCAATAATGTCATTATTCGAAATACCTGCCAGCATGCTCATTCCTAAAGTGAGCCATTTGCTTACGTCGGTATTTACATCCAGGCGGGCGGTGCCACGCGAATAGCCAGTATTTTCAACTATACCCTGCTGGTTAAAGTATGAAGTGGAAAGCAGGTAATTAGTCGTTTCGGTTCCGCCCGAAATGGATAGCTCATGCGAAGTTACAGGGGCTGAGCGGAGCAATTCCTTTACATAGTCAACATCGTCAAACTTTGCAGCGTCATCAGGAGTAATTGGCTGGCGTTGCAACCCTTCTGGAAGGTACATATTATCATTGGCAACTCCTTCGTTATAAATGGTTACATAATCAGCAGTATTTACCATAGGAGTAAGTCTAACCGGCTGCTGATAGCCAAATTGGCCGTTGTAGGTAACTTTTGCCTGGCCTTTCACTCCTTTTTTAGTGGTAATCAGCACAACTCCGTTATTGGCCCTTGAGCCATATATTGCCGAAGCGGAAGCATCCTTAAGTACGGTTATACTTTCGATATCATTGGGCGAAAGGATCGACAGTGCATCTGTTGTTGGCATTCCATCCACTATGTAAAGCGGGTTATTGCTCGAACTTATGGACCCGGCACCTCTGATACGCACTTCAACTCCCTCGCCGGGAGCACCGGTATTTTGAGTTACCTGAACCCCGGCTGCACGACCCTGCAATGCCTGGTCAATACCCGAAACCGGAACTTTTGAAAGCTCGCGGGCATCAACTTTGGTAACAGCACCGAGCACATTGCGCTTTTTTGTACTGCCATATCCAACTACAACCAGTTCGTCGAGCATAACTGATGAGGACGAAAGTTTAACATCAAGCCGTGTGCGGCTGCCAAGTGAATCTTCGAATGAGGAATATCCTATATAGGAAAAAATGAGGATAGTTGAAGGTTTCAGCTGATCGGACACTAAGGTGTAATTTCCATCGATATCGGTAGTTGTGCCTATCGAAGTTCCTTTAATAAGAATGGTGACACCAATCAGAGTTTCACCGGTTTTGGCATCAGCCACGGTTCCGCTAACCGTAGTTTGCGCATACAAACCGGTGGCTATCGTTAATAATAGGAAGAAAAGTACAAGTTGTTTCATTGTTTTTATTTTGAATTTGTTGTTACAAACTATTTTTCTCTTGACTACCTGTATGAAATAACATATTCATCCACTCTAAGTTTTTTTCCATCAGCTTTTATTTTACTTCCTTCCGGCAATTCAACAATCAGAATGGCTGACCCTGCTGGAATTTTCATGGCTATTTTTCCGCTCTGCGATTTAGCTATATAGCTTTTAGAAACGATATCGAAAAGATCAACGGTTTTTCCAGTGGTATAGGTCACTGTTTTCTCTTCCCCGAAAGGATTGAAATACAGGAATTGAGGATACTTGTTTTCGGCATAAAAATCGGTGATATTGCAATCCAGCGCAAGAATGCCTTCCACATCAGTGGTATGAACTATTGCTCCGAAAATGCCTGCTATGGAAGTACTGTAAAGGCTGAACATGGATTCTTTCGGCTGGCCTGCCACCCATTTCGGCCCATCACCTAACGAAACGGGTGTGATACCTTTCAATGCGGGATTATTGTAATCATCCATCTTGCGGATTCCCTCGTAACCAATAATTCCGTTGGTAATATCTTTCATTTCAGGGAGCCACTGATGAGCATCGTCAACCTGGTCGGGGTAAAATAGGCGCGAAGCATTTACAGCATTGAGCATAAATTTGCCAATGGTTTTTGCATATTGCGGTTCATATTTAACCATGGGAACCAGCGGCCATGCCATTGCCACGGAATTCATAAAGAATCCGTATCCGCCACCATCAGTAATACTTCCCTGCAGACCATAAACATCGTAATCGCCCCAGCGTTCGGCAATTACACCCCAGCCATAACGGCCATCTTTTGCCTGGCAACCGTCGAACGACCAGTTAAGCAGTTTTGTTACGTCGTAATTGGTGCCTTGCTCTGCATTGAGTCGGGCGGCTGTATAAGCGCCGAATGGAAGAAGGATTTCGTAAAAACGGCTCTCCTTTTGGTTAAGCAAGGCCTCTGTTGCACTTTTGGCTCCTTTCAGATACCTTTCGTCACCGAATTTTTGATAAGCTGAATACAAAACCCACGCATGTCCGCCTGCCGCATCCTGCTGTTGTGGTACATTGTTGATCATGCCTTTCATTTTGGCATAATCGAAATAGGAATAATTGTAGTTGCCGTTAAGCGTCGAATCTGCACTGTAAAATTGATTGGCAACCGTACGTTGTATCATTTCAGTATTTTCGACATTGGGAAAGAGAGCGGCAACTCCATAATACAATACATTCGGATAAACATCGTACCACCAGTCGCGGCCATACCCGCCGCCTGCCATGGCTACTGCAGGATTGGTGTTGTTCATCACGATATTCCATTTGGTATCGCTGTTAAAATAGTTTTGGGCCATTTTCACGTAATTGTACCCTTGCTGACTGGTTTTGTCGATCCCAAGTAATCCTGCGCTGATTAAAGCGTTGTAAGTAGTAAGTGCTTCGTGAAATTCGCCGTTGTTTTTGGTTGGTCCCTGGCGTACATCGCCTATTACAGTATAAAGGCCGAATGTAACCTGATCAAAATTCCGCCTGGCACTGTCGAGCCAAATATATGGACCGCCAGCGGTAGTATTGCTGAAATTAAATACAAGACTATCAAACTGCAGCGCCTTTTGTTTCCAATTAATGATTTTATAGGGCTGAGGCATATCGGGCATTTGTTCAACCCTTACGATGGATGTCTGCACAACAGCTACTTCGGTATTCTGTTTACAGGAAACGAAGACCAGCATCAATGCAAGGATCAGAATTATTGTGCCTGGATATTTCATATTTCTTTTTGGTATGAATCTTTCATGATGTTTTTGGCAAGTGGAATGGCGAGCATCTGGATAAGCGCAACAATAACAAGCGAATACCTGAGGGCGAAATCTTTAGAAACGTAGAAAGCCAGGCCAATGAACAGAACAAGCCCGAAGAAACGACCCAGATACAGTCCAAACTCATGGTTGAAGATATATGCGTACTTGCTTCGGTTCTCCTTTACTGACAGGATATCGATTACCTGCATCTGAATGGGGAAATAGGCAATATCGTGCAAGGGCATGAACAGTACTTTACACAGAACAAAAACAATAACCCCAATGGCAGAAAACAGTATTTGATTGGTAAGTGCACCTATCAGAAAAATAGTCATACCTGCAGCAAAAATGTAAATCCGGTGTTTTGGTTTTGTTGTTCTTCCCAGGAAATAGAGAAGGAAGGCCGTAAGTATTCCACTTATACTTTGTATATTGCCTAACGCCTGCTCATTGCCAACCAAAGTCAAGATCAGAATGGCGGGAGCAGTTACCAGATAACCCTGAACCATCCCCTTTAAAGAAGCAAGCATAAGCATCTTCTTCCATAGCCTGTCGAAATGCAGGTAAAGAAACTTCTTCTGATCGGGATTCCTGAATCGATGCAGGTGAATTACAATACTGGAAAGAATAGTGAGCAGTAGCACTATGGCTGTTACAACCTTATATGCACCTTGTATGCTGCCGCCAAACCAACCCAGGGAAGTGCTTTTTATCAGAAACCAGCCAACAACGGCAGGCACTATGATAAATGTTAAGGTGTAGAAGAATGTCTCCACGCCGTAATAGTAATTTCTATTCGTATCGTTTGTGGTATCGAGGGTCAGAAAATCGCGATTGGCCCAGAAGAAACCAAATGAACCACCCATAATAAATCCGGCAATAGACACTCCTGCCATGCTTATATCGCTGAGTGTCATCATAAAAATCATGGAAACACCGCTTAGCAACATTCCAAAGCTGTAGAGATGGGATATATTAAATTTATTCAGTAAAAATCCGTTAATTAAGAATGCAAAGGGGATTCCCGTATAAACACATAGCTGATAAACTGCAACCATGGATGGGTTATTGGAGCTACGCATAATGTAGGCTCCTACAAAAATGTCAATAATGGGTATAACAAAAGCGTAAATCATATTGGTGCCAAGCACAAGGCGCATATCCCTGGGCATAGTCATAAAAAAGCGAAACTCTGACAAAATTTTATTCTTCATACAATGGCTTTTATCAAATTGGGTTACTTGATTTAACTTTTTTGAGTTTCTTTATTTAAGCGTTTCTAAAATTTGTTTTATCGATAACCTGGCACCGCAGATTACTTCGTCACTTGCCCCGTAATACATAAAGATATCATCGCCTTTTACATAGTGGCCATTGGTAAACACCACATTCCCGAAGAAACCGGTTTGCTCGTAAGTTTCGATGGGTTCCATGATAGGTTCGATACTCCGTGCAAGTACTTTTGAAGGATTGTTGATGTCAAGTAGCAGTGCACCAAGGCAATAGCGATGGTCCTTATTAGCACCGTGATAAATTTCGAGCCAGCCTTCCGCGGTTCGGATGGGTGCTCCGCCAGCACCAACTCTTGCCGAATCCCACATACCGGGGCGAACTGTAGCAATGCATTTGTGCTGTCCCCAGTGAATCAGGTCGGGCGACTCAGCAAGCCAGATGTAGTTTCCACCTAATTCGGGACTGCTTGGGCGGTGTAAGGCAAAGTATTTATCGTTTATCTTTTCGTTGAAAATGGCACAGTCCTTATTATGCGGTGGAAAAATCATTCCTTCGCGGCTGAAATTTTTCCAGTCTTTTGTGCGGATAAGCCCGACACCAACGCCAAACTCTGATACTTCGGTAAATGAAAGACAGTATCCATCGTCCATGGTCGCTACACGGCAATCTTCAATGCCAAAAGTTTCGAGTTCTCCTTTACCGAAGATGGGCGGATACCCATCAGGTTCGTAAAAGCTTATTCCATCATCACTACAAACAAGGCGCAGGTAGGAGAGGGTAGTAAGGTAATCTTTCTTCTTATAATTGATTATTCGTGGATCTGTTGCATCCAGTTCAGGGTCGTTTTTATCGAAACTTAGTATTTCAATTTCACCTTTACTATTATATACGGGAAAACTGATTTTGCCTTCAATTTGTTTTGGCCTTTCGGCAACCCTGAGCAAGAGCCAGGTTTTATTTTCATACTCAAATACTCCCGGGTTCAGGAGGCACACAATTTCCATTCCGTTAATTCCGGGTTTTAAATCAGAAGGACGTAGAAGCGGATTTGAAGGAAAGCGGTTTGCTATATCCATTTTGAGTGGTTTTTTCCGATAGCAAATCTAATATATCAATACCTGAAAGATGTCCGGCATGTTCCCAATCTTGTCCGCCCTGTTACAAAATTGCCCTCAAACTCCAATTTATCTGGAAAATGGGTTAATAGCGGCTTAATCTTTGGATTGCTAAATCATGAATGCTTATTGAATGATAGGGTTGTTTCGGGAAACAAATTTCTCTTTTTGGGAAGGCTCTGGATAAAGGGAGTTTGAAACTTTTTATCGCCTGAACAAATATTTTGAATTAAATGTTATATATTTATAACAAATGTTCGGTAAATGTTATATATTTGTAACAAATCATAAAACATGAAAGTGATTACACAAAATTCCCTGGCTTATCTATCATTATTGAGCTTGCTGGCTCTTTTGAAGCCTATAACCGGAGATTCGCATTGGACAGTCTTCCTGGTTTTTCTGTCATTCATGGTGTTTACTAAAGTCAAAGCCGACGAACGCCTGAAAAGTAACCTGAATAAGGCTGCAAGAAATGGGTTCTTAGCATCAATTATTTGCATTGTTGGGTTGGCTTTCGTAATAAATACCCAGCCCGCTCCCGACAT
>JBBSDC010000056.1:0-21575 GCA_038249705.1 Bacteroidales bacterium
AGCCCTTTTGGGCTGTGATTTCTTATTTTGCGGCATAACAATTCGATAACCACCACTGTGGCAGTTATATTTAACTTAGTTGTGGTGAAGTTTTTTTTGTTTCTGTGTTAATTTCCAGTATGTTATGCGTAATATCTGATGCAAATGCCTTTATGTTCATTGTTTATTATTTATTAACAAGTTGAATACCACTAAAACATCGAACAAATATAAACTTTTTTTATATATCCAAATTATCCAACGGACTTTTTATCTTTTTCAGTGCAAAGTCACAACCTCAAAACAAAAAAAATCCCCGCTACTTTTCAGCCGCAGGGATTTTTAAACTACACGCAAACAGCTATAGGTTCTATTTCACTGGTTTCATTTGCTGTATGCTAGTCGGGTTTTGTTAACGGAATTTCAACACGAGTAAGAACACCTTCGTTAATATGCACACTAACCTCCTGTTCAGCGTATCCCGCATAGGCAACTTTAAACAGGTATGTACCGGTAGGCAGAGATTTGATCCGGAATTGACCACCAGAGCCGGAAATCTTAACATTTTTCATCAGTTCAGAACCTGAAAGTGCTTTACTGCTTTTACAGACATATAAAATGTGTGTGTAAGTCCGATCAGTTGGTTTTACAGCCGTGTGAGATAGCTTTGCAAACATGTTAGTTGGCTTTGTGTAGCCAATCACTTGCTGTGCATAACTAATGAGTTGGTTTTTATCTAACCCGATCAAACGTTCCGGATTACCGAATTAAGTATTCGTAAAAAATTCATATTTTTGCACATTGTGCCATTCGAAATGTTTTTTCCAAAAGGCAGCCCAAACCACATACCAATTTATCTGATTTAAAACGTAATGCCCCGATCCATATCAAACTCACTTCCGAAAAACACGCTTCAGAATGAGCCTGTTAATGTTCCTGCTGATCCAAAGGAGAAGAAAAAAACCAGGCCGGCAAAACAAGCGCAGGAGGAAAACCTTAATCCTGTTACTTCACGGATGGAAAAAATTACTCAGGTGGTGGGTATTTTTTCTTTATTGACCTCCTTTTTTCTGTTAGTTGCCATTGTATCTTTCCTTATAAACTGGTTTACAGGCGATGCTGATGATGTATTTTCAGGCATCGGAATGTCAAGGATTTTTGCTGACAAATCATTGGAAGCCAATAACCTGGGCGGAAGGTTGGGTGCTGCAGCATCTAATCTGCTGGTAAAACAAGGTTTCGGAATCGGGTCATTATTTATTCCAATATGGTTATTCGTCCTTGGAGTAAGGCTAACCCTGAAACACAAAATTATTGCCTTGGGTTCGAGCCTGGGATTTATTCTTATGGCCATGGCATGGCTTTCGGTTACCCTCGCCTTCTTGTTCCGCAACTCAGCACTGTCGATACTGGGAGGCATTTCCGGGTATGAATCATCCCTTTTCCTCGAAGGCCTTTTGGGCAAAATGGGGCTTATGCTTTTGCTGGTCTTTATTTTTGTAGCCTTCCTCGTGATTTCATATAACTTTTCGCTAAAGCAGGTAAAACCATGGCTCGCTAAACGTAAATTAGCGATGGCTTCCGCAGAAGATGAAAAAATCACAAATCAGAATCCTGATTTTGTGGTCAATACCCGGAATAATTCGCAGGATATCCCTGTTGATAAATATAATACGGTTGAGTATGCAGTGAATGAACATGATAAAGAAATAACTCCCGTACTAGAAACAGTTAAACAAAACAATGGAAACGAACAGGCTGCAAGCACACAGTTTGAGCCGGTTACCATGCCAAAAACCAAACCTCAGCCAGCAAATACACAAGTAGAGTTTACAGTTGAAACAAATGAAACAGCAGTTGCTGATAACAAGCCTGACGAGAGTTTTACAACCATTGCTCCTGAGGTTTATAAACCGGCCAAACCTGTTGTTATTGAGAAAGAATCAGACTCAGAGGTTGTTCACAATACAATGGACACCCAATATGATCCACGGCTCGATCTGTCGTCATTTATACTGCCGGGCATCGACCTGCTCGACGAATACGGGGTAGGTACAATAAGCGTTACCAAAGATGAACTCGAAGCAAATAAAAACCGTATAGTCTCAACCTTAGGCAATTACGGAATTCAGATTGATAAAATCAAGGCTACCATAGGGCCAACTGTTACACTTTACGAAATTATTCCGGCACCGGGAGTGCGTATTTCGAAAATTAAAAACCTTGAAGACGATATTGCGTTAAGCCTTTCGGCACTTGGCATACGTATCATCGCTCCTATTCCCGGTAAAGGAACCATCGGGATTGAGGTTCCGAATCAGAAGCCTGCCATTGTAGGAATGAAATCGCTGATTGCCTCTGAGAAATTCAACAGCAATACCTACGACCTGCCTTTTGCAATTGGAAAAACAATTTCGAACGAGGAATTTATTGCCGATCTTACAAAGATGCCGCATATATTGATGGCTGGTGCTACAGGGCAAGGCAAATCAGTTGGGTTGAATGCCATTATCACTTCCCTGCTGTATAAAAAGCATCCTTCGGAACTAAAATTTGTGATGGTTGACCCTAAAAAGGTTGAGCTTACCCTGTTTTCGAAAATTGAACGTCATTACCTCGCCAAGCTACCGGATTCGGAAGAGGCTATTATTACGGATACGCGTAAAGTTGTAAGGACACTGAATTCGCTTAATATTGAGATGGATAGCCGTTACGATCTGCTTAAAGATGCCCAGGTACGCAATATCAAGGAATACAATACTAAATTTATAGCAAGGAAACTGAATCCGCTTAACGGTCACAAATTTATGCCATATATTGTTGTGGTAATTGATGAGTTTGCCGACCTTATTCTTACTGCCGGTAAAGAAGTGGAACATCCAATTACCCGTTTAGCCCAGTTGGCCCGTGCGATTGGCATTCATCTGGTAATAGCCACACAACGACCAAGTGTAAATATTATCACAGGTACAATCAAAGCCAATTTCCCGGCACGTATAGCATTCCGGGTTATTTCAAAAATTGACTCACGCACCATTCTCGATACCGGAGGTGCCGATCAGTTAATTGGCCGCGGTGACCTTTTAATGTCGCAGGGAGGTGAAATGATCCGGTTGCAATGCGCTTTTATCGATTTGCATGAAGTGGAACGTGTTACTGATTTCATAGGATCGCAGCGTGGGTATCCTTCAGCGTATCCGTTGCCTGAATTTAACGAGGAAGAGTCATCAGAAATGCAGCAGGAACTTGATCCGGGCGAGCGTGATGAACTTTTCGAAGAAGCAGCCTACCTTATAGTTTCCTCGCAGCAAGGCTCCACATCATTGTTACAGCGCAAATTAAAACTCGGTTACAACCGTGCAGGGCGTATTATCGATCAGCTCGAATCGGCAGGTATTGTTGGTCCGTTCGAAGGAAGTAAAGCCAGGGAAGTAAAAGTAGCTACCGAATTCGCTTTGGAACAGTTTTTGAAAGACTTAAACAGTCACAAAAAATCACACGAAGATTACTAGAATAAAAACCATAAAAGATGAAGAACCTACTACTGATTGCTATTCTGCTGGCATATACCATTTCCGGCATAGCGCAAAACGACAAAAAAGCCACTGCAATTCTCGACGAGGTTTCGGTTAAGACAAAATCGTACAAAACGATTAAAATTGATTTTACCTATGCCATGGATAATGCCAAGGAAAAAATTCATGATAAATTTAAAGGAACGCTTATTTCGAAAGGCGATAAATACAAACTTACAGCTGCCGGACAGGATGTTATAAGTGATGGAAAAACGCTGTGGACTTACCTGAAAGATGCCAACGAAGTGCAGATAAATAATGTGGGCGAAGATGAAGATTCATTCACTCCTACAAAAATGCTGAGCGGTTATACCAAAGATTTCAAATCGAAATTTATTGAAGAAAAAGGAAATACCCAGGTGATTGAGCTATATCCTTTAAAAAAAGGAAAATCATTTACCAAAGTGAGATTAACTATCGATAAAGCAAAGAAACAGATCAGCAGGTTTGTAATTTACGACCGCAATGGAAGCACTTTTTCATATATCATCGATAAATTTGTTGCCGATCAGGCGATTGCCGATAACGTTTTTACATTTAATAAAGCAGATCATCCGGGAGTTGAGATGAATGATATGAGGTAGTCAGTTCGTGGCTCGTCCTGAAAATTGTTCACAGTTTTATAATGTACCCTTCTGTTCTGCGTACATCTCCCCTTGTGCTTCAACTGAGTTCAGCAAGCAGAGGATATCCTCCAAAAAAATCCCCTTCGCCAATTTGTAACAGATTTGCTCATAGCCTTACCCACGGCTGGCAACATTACTGATTCATGTAAGAAATCTTTTCTCCTCCTGCCTTAATACTAAAAAACAAATAACTTCCCCAATTGTAAGTGAGGTTCGAATAACTGTGGCTGTTCAACCTAATGACCACAGATTGGTGTTTGAATGTTGGAGCATCTGGCTATCTGTAGAAAAAGTTCAATTTGAGATTAAAAATTTATTAACAAAATAAATATAATACCCTGATAATAACCGAGGCAAACAATTTTGCTTTTTTGCCATATTCGCTATTTTTCCAATACTATTGTTGTTAAGTACACAGTGTAATGATCATATTATTCGTTTCCTTTTCCCCAACTTCCTCTGAATTATATCCTTATCAATATCTTTCAGCATTTTGATTCCTATGCTCCGAAAGCCAGGCGTACCATCCGCCATCTGAAATTCGATGGTATCGTATAATTCCTGCAAAATATCAGGCTCGGTGGCCGAAAGGCGGTATAGAATCTGAATACAATACATTTTAACAGCTACACTTTCGGTTGGCGAAATTAACCATCCGAATGCCATATTCAGCAATTCTCCTTCGGTATGATCCGGAAAAGGCAAGCGGGCAATCATCCGGAGAGCATGGCGTTTTAAACCATCATGATTAAACAAAGGAAGTTTGCGGATTAAATCAGGTAAAAAGGGTTCAACCCACAAAGGCTTATCTTCCGAAGCTGTATCAATTATCCATGCTGCCCTTCGTGAAACAGGTTCTTCCATCGCCAGATATATTTCCCACAAATCATGTACCAGTTCTGGCCGTTTTTCCACAATATCAGCTACAAAATCAGTATAAGAGCGTGAATTCCCTTTCAACAGCAATTCCTTTAAATTATGCTCCTGCATTGCCATACATTTTACTATTAATCGGATTAATACCGAAAAAGCATCTTTTTCGGGAACGCCAAGATAGTATAAAAATCCATAATTATGTAAGGGCAAAGCTATTTTTAATCAATTTTGCAAACTTCAATTACCTGCTGCTTTTATGAAAAACCGAATTGCTGTTTTTATACTGTATTTTGCTTACTGGTACCTGCTTTTTGTAGTGGCACGAATTTTATTTCTGGTCACCTATTTCAATCAAACATCACAACTTTCGTTTTCCGAAATTGCAAACACTTTTGTTTACGGGTTTAAAATCGATATCGCAATTGCAGCCTATATAGCATTGCTTCCTGCCCTGCTGCTGACTTTTACTTCATTTTTTACTACCCGGATCACCCGTTTTTTTTATAACTCTTACACTTTAATCTTATTGCTTGCCTGCACTTTGGTAATTTCAGGAGATTTATTCATGTACAAACACTGGGGGTTTCGACTGGATGCCACTCCCCTGTTTTATATGACCAACCTCAAGGCCATGACAGCCAGTGTAAGTTCAATTACTGTTGTAGGCGGAATATCAGCTGTTATAATTTCAACTGGTTTGTTGTTTTTCCTGTATTTAAAATTACTTTCGGCACGCTTACATGAACTCAAAAAAAGCAATAAAGCATTCCTGATAGTATTGCCACTCACTTTGCTATTGTTCATTGCTATCCGTGGCGGTATCGGCATTGCAAGCCTTACAACCAGTACAGCATATTTTTCGAAAAATCAATTTGCCAATCATGCCGCTATCAACCCGGTATGGAATGTTGGTTTTTCGCTTACCGAGTCGGACGACCTGCAGCGTAAATACATGTATTACAGTGATAAAAAAAGGCAGGAACTATTAAAACCACTCAATCAAGGCAACGGAACTGTTACAAAACTTTTGAACACTAACCGACCCAATATTATACTCATTATTACTGAAAGTTTAACAGCAAAGGCTTTGGAAGCTACCGGCGGAAGGGCTGATATTATGCCCCGGTTAAATCAACTTGTGAAGGAAGGCATTGTGTTTACTGATCTGTATGCCGCATCCGACCGCACTGATAAAGGCATTGCAGCGGTATTGGCCGGGTATCCTTCTCTTCCCGGATCGAGTCCTTTAAAATATCAGAAACTCACTGAAAAACTGGCATTTATACCTCACAAGCTGAATGCTGAAGGATATACAAGCGAATTCTATTACGGAGGCACTCTGGAGTTTGCCAATTACCGATCGTTCCTGGTGCAGGCTGGTTTCGACAAAATGATTTCGGATAATGACTTTCCTCCCGCAGACCGTAAATCGAAATGGGGAGCTTTTGATCATGTAGTTTTCGACCGGTTTCTGGCTGATACACCCGACAACGACAATAATTTTTTCAAAACAATACTAACGCTTACCAGCCACGAACCCTTCGAAACACCTGTTGCACCGGTTTTTAGCGGTAATGATGATGAAACAAAATTTATGAATTCGTTGCATTATACTGACGGAGCCTTAGGCAATTTTATTAAAGAAGCAAAAACCCGAAAATGGTGGAATAATACACTGGTGATTATTATTGCTGATCATGGAAGCCGAATGCCGGGGAATTCCGATAATTTTGATAAGGCCAGGTTTCATATCCCTATGATATGGTTGGGAGGTGCACTTAATACCAAGGATACAATTATTGATAATCTGTCGTCTCAAACTGATATGGCAGCAACCTTATTTGCTCAATTGGGAATAAATGCGGATGAGTTTAAATTCAGCAAAAACATTATTTCTTCCGGCTATGTTGCTTATTCTTTTTTTACTTTCAGTAATGGATTTGGATTTCAGAAACCGGGCAAATTATTGTTATACAACACAATAACAAATACTTTTACCGGTTCAGAACAATCACCTGACAGCACAGATGCCAAACAAGGAAAAGCAATTTTGCAATCCTTATACCAGGATACTCATTCAAAGAATAAATAAATTAAACTTTTTATCCTTTTTAATAAAGTTATTTAGTAGTAATTGATTGAAAATGTTTACGCTATTATCAAACAATTAATATGGCTACAAATACCAGAATATCAATTATTTACAATACGTAATTTGTTCAAAATGGATAAACAGGATTTTAATATTTGAAGGATGAAAATATCGATGTTCCGAAAAATATTGAAATTACGAATGATGAAAAGCATTTATTTGACTGGCTGGATTAATTGTGTCACCCCCTTCGGGGTTTAGTTCAATCTAAGAAATCATTTTTTTAGAATCATGTCATCCCTTCGCTATTTTTCAGAGCAAAACTGTACTGCAATACAAAAGGTTACCACTATTTTATTACAACATACTATTTGATCGAAAGGGATAAACAGCTATTATAAATAAATGCGAGAGTGTGGAAATATAGCTCCCGCTATGAATGAATCGGGAACTAAGGCTAACTAAAACCGCTGATCAATCCAAATGATCTATTTCCCGTCGGGCTTCTTAACCGAAAAGCCATATTTTTCATATTCAATTTTAACTATCGAAGCCGGTTCATTTCCATCATCTCCAACCTGTGTTACTTTCGAATAAATCTGAGGATACTTTTCCTGAATAAAAGCCATATATCTTTCTACAGTATTTATGATCATCCCATCTTTTATGGTGCTGTTGCGGCGAAGGTTTGCAGTAAGAATATGAGTTACACCAGCATTCTGCAATTGCATAAGCAACGAATCGGGATAATATAATTTCATTCCTTTTGCTTCACCGAATTTTTCTTTAAAAATACTCGCTGACGAAGTATAATTAATTCCGGCTGCTTTTATTTTTTCAATCACCTCAGCTCGTGCCGTATCACTGATATTTTCGACAAAATAAACACTATCATTCACAAAAAGCAAGGCCAATTGATTATCCTTGAATGTTTTATACAGTTCTGGCGAAAGTTGCCTTCCGTTAAAGTCCGAATAGTTAAAAATCATGTAAGCCGATTCGTTTTTTTGCCAGTTCTCAAAAAACAAATCAGTACTATAAGTGGGTAGTTGCATGATACCGTAGAAATTGCGACCTTTTCCATAGATAAACGAAATGGAAGGTTTGCGACAGGCAACAATTGCATCAACCGGGAGATTATCCGAGGACCATTCACTAGCCTTCAGGTAGTTTTTCCAGTCGGGCGTCAAACCTCCATATTTGCCAATTATTTTACGGTTTTCTTTTACAGCTCCGGCTGTTACACTGAGACTCTGAAAGAAAACCACCAAAGCAAGCAAAGGAATGGCTATCTGTAATATTTTGTACCGTTTGAGCTTTGAAATATAATATAAACCGGAAAACAAGACCAGCAATAACATTGGAACAGCAGGAATAATAAGCCTGCCCTGATCCCATTTTACCTGTAATATTATAAATGAAACCAGTAAAAAAGCACCTGTAACCAATCCGGTGAAAAACAGGTATTTATTCTTCCGGAAAGTAAGTATGAGCGATCCGATAGCCAGTAGATAAATGATAGCAGTAAGCATGGAGTTTACAGTCATAGCAGGTGATGCTTTCCTTAGTCCGATCAAAGAAACAAAATGCTTCGAAAGGTAAAGGTTCGAATTGCCGGTTAAGCGTGAAAAATAACCAGCAATATCCTCTTTCCCCGCCTGAGGATTGTAATAGTCCTTATTGGATAAACTCGACCCCTGCGACGAGAATTGTAACCCGCCTTCGTCCCATAACATATATTTAACACCCTGAAATACAAGCATCAACAGGCCAAAAGCTACAATAGAGTAAAGAAGGTTTTTCCATTGCCCGCGTAATAAAAAGTATCCGGTAACAGCCATAACTGCCGAATAACCGACATTTTTAGTCAGAACCAGAGCAAGCAAACTTACAGCCAGTATTAAATGACGTTTAATATCCTGTTTTTGCGATACTTCCTGTTCAACATCAATAAATTTCCTGAAAAAGACTAAAACAAGAATCATTTGCACCAGGATATAAAAAGCTTCGTTATAAGTCTGGCTTCCATAATAAAGCAGAAATGAGTTTACACTCATAGCCAGTAGCGTGATTACCAACAATGTAGAAGGAATCCGTGTTCGGAAAGCTATAAAAAACAAATACATGAAACCCAACACCGAAATGAGCGACAATACTTTAAGAGGAACCAGACTGATGCCAAAAACTGCCACAAAAATTGAAAGCACCATAGGGTAAAGTGGTCCCTGGAAGGCCGGATATTTAAACGAATGCAAAAAGTCGGAAGCCCTGATAATATAAAAGGAATCGTCACCGGAAAGGCTAACGCGTGAATCGAAAAGCAGAAGGCTGAAAAGAAAAGTAATTCCTAATATTACCCAAATCATCCATCCTAAACGTTTATCAAGGAATCCATCCATTATTCCCAATAAATCTTTGGTTTCAGAAACAATACCCTCTTTTTTTGCTGAAGCGGATGCCTTTTTCACTTCTTTAATATATTCAGTTTTCTTTGCCATACTTCCGGTTTAAGGATAATTAAACAAAACGAGTGCAAATATCCGTAATTTTCCTTAATGTAAAATGAAGGATCAGAAATCAATCCGACACCAAACAACCAACATGAGATTTGAAATATAGCCTGAACTATTTATAAACTCTGCGACTTATGCTGCTTCATTGCGTCTCATGCCTGTGGTTTGACAGGTTTTCAGTAAAAAATAAAAAAGAAGGATTTAACCGTAAGTACGCAAAGTAATAGATAAAGAATGCAAAGGGCATGTTTTTGAATTTTACAGGATAGAATAAGATTCCGGCATTCATTCACATTTTCTTCATACTACGAAATGCGTGTATTGGGCTTCCAAAGGATTATTCACCCCCAGCAGCTCGAAGTACGATGCTACATTTTTTTGTAGATTTGTGGCTCTAATGCAATCATTAAACAACGGTATGAAGAAAGAAGATATCAGGAACTTTTATTCGAAAACAGCTGCTTCGCGCAGTAAGTGGGTTAGGATGAATAGATTCTATCATAAATCGCTCGAAAAATATATCTCATCTATAATTCCTGAAGGCAAGCGCGTACTCGAAATAGGATGTGGCAGCGGCGATCTTTTGCATTCAACCAAACCTTCGTATGGTGTAGGAATCGATTTTGCACCCGCGCATATTGAAACAGCTGCAAAAAAATATCCGAAACTTATTTTCAAAGTTGATGATATTGAGAAACTTCAATTGAATGAAATTTTCGATTACATCGTGCTTTCCGATCTTACCAACTGCTTATGGGATGTGCAAACCGCATTTCATAACATAAAAAAACTTTGTCATCCTCAAACGCGAATAGTAATTTCGCAATACAATTACCTTTGGGAGCCTGTTTTACGATCAGGTGAATTTTTTGGATTAAAACTAAGGCAGCCGGCGCAAAACTGGTTTTCGAACGGTGACACCTGCAATTTGCTTGAACTCGAAGGATACCAGGTTATACGTATCGAACGAAAACTGATGTTCCCAAAATATATTCCGGTTATAAACCTTATTTTTAATAAATTCCTCGCCAATCTTCCATTGTTTAACAGGTTAGACCTGGTTAATTTTATCATTGCCAGGCCTTTGCTTAGCGACAATCAGCAATACAGTGTTTCCATAGTGGTACCGGCCCGGAACGAAAAGGGCAATATCGAAAATGCCATTTTGCGCACTCCACAATTTGGAACTCACCAGGAATTTGTTTTTATCGAAGGGCATTCGGCTGACAATACCTATGAGGAAATGCTTCGGGTAAAGGAAACGTATCCTGAAAAGGACATAAAAGTGCTGAGGCAGAGTGGCAAAGGTAAAGGGAATGCTGTGCGCGAAGCGTTTGAAGCTGCAACCGGCGAAATACTGATGATCCTTGATGCGGACCTTACCATGCCACCAGAGGAATTACCGAAATTTTACGATGCGTTGCGATACAATAAAGGCGAGTTTATAAATGGTAGCCGGTTAGTTTATCCTATGGCTAAAAATGCTATGCGTTTTCTTAACCTATTGGGAAACAAGTTTTTTGGGATGTTTTTCACTTATTTACTCGGACAAAGACTGAAAGATACGCTTTGCGGAACAAAAGTCCTCTACAAAAAAGATTATGAACAAATTGTAAGAAACCGGCATTATTTCGGCGATTTCGATCCGTTCGGCGATTTCGACCTGATATTCGGAGCTGCGAAACTTAACCTGAAGATCACTGAAATAATTATCCGGTATCGCGACAGGGAATATGGCAGCACACAGATAAGCCGTTTCAGTCATGGCTGGCTGCTGATAAAGATGAGTGCTTTTGCGGCCAAGAAAATTAAATTCAAATAAAATTATTTTTTCACCTGTATTATATTTCATTGTCAACAGGTTAAAATCACAAACAATCCCGGATATGGACAAGCGCTTGCAAAATGAGATTGAACATGGAAAATACCTGGCACGTGAAGGTGCAGGCGAAGTTTGGAACTGGGAATCACCCGCGGGCAAACTCCGATGGCAGCGCAGAGTAAAGATGCTTACTTCACATCTAAAAGCTTCGGACAACGTTCTGGAAATCGGCTGCGGAACCGGTTATTTTACTAAAGAAATTGCCAGAACCGGTGCCGTTATTACAGCAATAGATATCTCGCCTGAGTTATTAAACATAGCAAAGCAGGAAATAACCGAAACCAATGTAAGTTTTGTGATCGACAATGCTTATGACCTAAGTTTTAAAAATGACAGCTTCGACTCAATTGTCGGGAGTTCGGTGCTTCACCACCTGGAAATCGAGAAGGCGATAAGTGAGATGTTCAGGGTATTGAAACCAGGCGGCAGCATTTTCTTCACAGAGCCTAATATGATGAACCCGCAAATTGCCATGCAAAAAAATATCCCTGCACTGAAGCGCAAACTGGGCGATTCGCCCGACGAAACTGCCTTTTTCCGCTGGTCGCTGAATAAATTACTTCGTAAGACCGGCTTTACAGAAATCAACATCAAGCCTTTTGATTTTCTGCATCCGGCATTATCGCCATCGCTTATTCCATTTATTTCTTCCCTGGGCGAAGTTGTAGAAAATATGCCTTTGCTGAAAGAAATTGCCGGTTCGCTGTATATTTCGGCCAGAAAGCCATAATCCATTAATTAACAAGCAAATTGTGCTGTAGTATTAATTGATGTCAGAAAAGAACAAATCAATTATACCTGAAATTGTTAAATTCTTTTATTCAAAGGAGGAAATAGTAAACTTAATCTTCTAAATCTGTAATCTATAATCTTAACTACCGGATTAAGAGAGAAGTACAAGCAAAGCATTGTGCATAGGCTAAACTTAAATTTTATTTGTTTCATAGTCACTCTAATTAAAAAGCCTCGGAAGGATTAGATTCCGGGGCTGTTTCAACTAGTTGTTACTGAATTCAAGCTGATTGTTTTTTGTGCTTATCACAATTTTCTTATCCTTCCTGATTTCATCAGCCAGAATCATTTTCGACAATTTGTTCAGCACTTCACGTTGAAGCACTCGTTTCAGCGGTCGTGCACCGTATTGCGGATCATATCCCTCAGCTGCAATTAACTGAATTGCATCATCGGTAACTTCGAGATGTATATCATTGGCTATCAGCATTTCCTCGATTTTTTTCAGCTGTAGGCGTACGATTTGGGCTATCTCTTTCTCAGTAAGCGGAGTGAACATAATCACTTCGTCAATCCGGTTAAGGAATTCGGGCCTGATGGATTTTTTAAGTAAATCAAATACTTCTTCACGGGTTTGATCCAGCACTTTTTCGCGGTTCGAGTTGGTGATAGACTTTAATTTATCCTGAATCAACATGGATCCGATATTGGAAGTCATAATGATTATTGTATTCCTGAAATCAGCGGTACGTCCTTTGTTATCTGTCAAACGACCTTCATCCAAAACCTGGAGAAGAATGTTAAACACATCAGGATGAGCCTTTTCCATTTCATCGAACAGAACCACAGAATAAGGTTTACGGCGCACTTTCTCCGTCAGCTGTCCGCCTTCGTCGTAACCCACGTAGCCCGGAGGCGCTCCAACGAGCCGCGAAACAGAATGACGTTCCTGGTATTCGCTCATATCGATGCGCACCATGGCATTTTCGTCGTTGAACATGTAATCGGCAAGTGCTTTGGCTAATTCTGTTTTTCCAACACCGGTAGTTCCCAGGAAAATAAATGATCCCATCGGGCGTTTTGCATCCTGAAGTCCTGCCCTGCTGCGGCGTATAGCATCTGAAATTGCTTCTATGGCTTCATCCTGGCCTATAACGCGTTTATGAAGTTCGTCTTCGAGATGAAGTAATTTTTCACGCTCACTCTGCAACATTCTCGAAACTGGAATGCCTGTCCAGCGGGCAACAATTTCAGCAATTTCTTCGGATCCAATTTCTTCTTTTACCAATGCCGAATTAACCTGAATCAGGTTGAGTTCCTTTTTGAGCTGTTCGAGTTTTGCAACAGCATCCTGGGTTTTACCGTAGCGAAGTTCGGCCACAAGTCCATAATTACCTTCACGTTCAGCTTGTTCCGCCTCGAACTTGTACGATTCGATGTTCTTTTTCTGTTGCTGAATACCGTTTACGAGGTTTCGTTCAGCTTCCCATTTTGCTTTCAGGGCTTTCCTGATTTCATCCAGGTTAGCAATTTCTTCGTTAAGATGTTTCAGTTTAACTTCATCTTTTTCACGTTTTATAGCTTCACGTTCAATTTCCAGTTGACGGATACGTCGCTCTTTTTCATCCAGTTCCTCAGGCACGGAATTGATCTCAAGCCTGAGTTTAGCAGAAGCTTCATCAATGAGGTCGATGGCTTTATCGGGGAGAAACCTATCGGTAATATACCGTTGCGAAAGTTCGACAGCCGCAATAATTGCTTCGTCCTTAATCCGCACCTGGTGATGAGTTTCGTAGCGCTCCTTCAAACCACGAAGAATTGAAATGGCATCCAGCTTATCCGGTTCATTTACCATAACAACCTGGAAACGACGTTCGAGAGCCTTGTCCTTTTCAAAATATTTCTGGTATTCATTTAATGTTGTTGCACCGATAACCCTCAAATCGCCACGGCTAAGAGCAGGCTTCAGAATATTGGCTGCATCCATGGCGCCTTCGGAAGCACCAGCTCCCACGAGGGTATGAATCTCGTCGATAAACAAAACCACATCACCATCAGAAGCCATTACCTCTTTTACAACACTTTTCAGCCGCTCCTCAAATTCACCTTTGTATTTTGCGCCGGCAATAAGTGAACCCATGTCTAACGAAAAAATCAGCTTATTCTTCAAATTTTCAGGCACATCGCCGCTAATAATCCGGTGAGAAATTCCCTCGGCAATGGCTGTTTTTCCTACACCGGGTTCACCGATAAGGATAGGATTATTTTTGGTTCGGCGGGTTAAAATCTGCAATACACGCCTGATTTCTTCGTCGCGGCCAATTACAGGATCGAGTTTGCCTTTGCGTGCGAGATCATTCAGATTACGGGCATATTTATTCAACGCATTGTAGGTATCTTCGGAGGTTGCACTGGTTGCTGACGAACCTTTTCGAAGTTCGGAAATAGCCAGTTTCATATCCTTTTCGCTGGCGCCGAGTTGTTTCATGAGTTTTGAAACACTGTCGTTCGACATCAGAATTCCAAGCATGATCAGTTCGATAGTAATAAACTCATCACCAAACTCTCTGAGCATGGATTCCGCTTTCAGAAGAGCTTTTGAAGTATCATTCGAAAGAAACTGCTCACCACCCTGAACTTTGGGGAATGATTTTATTAATGAATCAATCCCTTGTTCAAAGGCAGTAAAATCAATCCCTTGTTTGCTGGTTAGAAAACGAATGACACTGTCATCCGCCGAAAGCATCCCTTTAACAAGATGTGCATTTTCGATAGACTGATGCTCATTATTTGCAGCAATCTGCTGAGCCTGCTGAACAGCTTCCTGCGCTTTAATTGTATATTTATTGAAATTCATTATTTTAGAATTTAAACCATGATATGGACTTCAAGAAATAAGCCGTAAAGCTAATTGCAATAAATTATGTCATTATGTCAATGCAATTTCAAACAAAGATGTCATTTTGGCGCGCATGTCAGACTAAAAGAGAAACCATGTTTCTAATATTTTTCATAAAGATATCCTGATATTCTATATTTTTGCTATAAACTTATCAGCCAATAAATTTCCATTCAGTAACAAACGATCGGGTCATGCTAAAAACACATTTGATTCCAATACTTATTCTTTTCATCAGTTTGATTTCTTTTTCTTCCGGGGCTCAGGATCAAAGCATCCAACGTACATTTAAAATTGTGGCTCTTGCAAAATCGTTCAACGAAGGATTTCAAAAAAATATAGGTAAAAATGAATTTAGCTACCAAAGCCTTCGCGATGATGTAACTGAAAGTCTTATAACACGTTGTACGGACGGATCGCTTGCAATTAAATGGGAAACTTCGCCTGTTACCAACAACATAAAGGAAGGTGCTGGATTTGTTTGGTTGGCTGCAGTTGATCATACTACCGAAGGGAAAAAGTTTAATGTTTTTGTAAACGATATTCTTCGTTTTACTTTTATTTCATCGGGAAACCCTGAGCGGGAATTCGCAGGGAACGATGGAGGGAAAATGGGCTTCACGGGAATTTCGACCGATCAACATGGTGATTTTCATGGATATATGTGGACCTGGTTACCCGAAAGCTGGCTGATCGGAAAACCACAAACCATTAAAATTGTTGGTGAAGCAGCGGGTTCCAATTCGTGGATTATAGTTTTCAAGGCAAAAGATGCCCTCGCCTACCTTTTGAATTCAGCGAAATACAGCACCTGGTCGGAACTGACAGCAACTCCGGATAAAAAAGGATACTTTGTAAGCATGAATGCTCCCCTGAACAAAGTCGGCGAAAAAATAATGATTGAATTTAACAAGGAGAAACAAACCGCTCAACTGGTTGCCGGGAAAGAAAATAGCTCAGTTTCGTTTTTTCTTCCAAAGTCGGTCGCAGGGCAGCGTGTTTCGATAAAAGATGAAACCGGAAAAATTTGTACTGTAACTGAATTTGGCAAAGCCGGATCACGTACCATCATGATTCCCAAATCGTTATTAACTATTGAAACTACAAAAGAAGATGAAATTATTAAAATAAAAACTCTTCGTACTTACAAACCAGCAACCATTGAGAGTCTGGCTGCACTGGCGCAAAGCCCGGCGGCTAATGGTAATATTTACCTTATGAATTCGAGTCATCAGGATATTGCATGGATGGATTCGCCCGAAAATTGTGTGATTCTGCGAGACACCATGTTACTCACCCCCTTATTCGAGATCGGTTCGCGCGATCCCGGCTACAGGTTTGATGTGGAAGACGCATTGATGATCAAGGAATATATTACCCGCCATCCCGACAAACGCTCCCTGGTGCAGCAAATGCTGAACAATGGAAATATTTCCTGCGGTTCAACTTATACTCAGCCTTACGAGGAAATGTATTCGGGAGAAGCCCTTGCCCGACAGTTTTATTTTGGTGCCCGCTGGCTTAAAAAAGAATTTGGGTATACCGCAAATACCTATTGGAATGTTGATGTTCCGGGTCGCAGCCTTCAGATGCCACAAATAATGCGTAAAGCAGGTACTAAAAACCTGATGATCAGTAGGCAAGAGAAAGGCCTGTATCATTGGTATAGTCCTGACGGATCGTATATTACTGCTTATTCACCAGGCCATTACGGCGATGCCTATGTGCAGTTGAACAAAACTTTTTACGATGCGGCGCTGTTTATTTCGCAACAGGCACTCTATTTCAATAAGTATTATCAAACTGAAACCAAAAACCCTTTGACGCCGATTCTTTCGGATTGGGATATGAGCGCAGCCAAGGACTACAGCCATATCATCAACCAATGGCAGGACATTAACCAACTGGAAGTAAAAGAAAATCAAATTATTACAGCGAAACTTCCCGAATTTATAAAAGTTACAGCTCCTGAGTTTTTCGATGCGCTTGAAAAAGAGAAAACCAAAATTCCCCAAATCAAAGGCGAAAGGCCTGCACTATGGCTTTACATCCATGGGCCAACGCATTACAAGGCCATAACAGCCAGCCGTGAAGCGGATATACTGTTACCCATGGCCGAAAAGTTTGCTACTGCAAATGCTCTGGTAAAAGGCAATTTTACTATGTATCCGTACGAGCGACTGAACAATGCCTGGGAAGCAAAAATTTATCCCGATCATGGCTGGGGAGGCAAAAACGGGCAAATAACCGATGATCTGTTTCTCGAAAAATTTCAGTTTGCCAGGAGCGAAGCACAGGCAGTTCTTGACCTTACACTGAGCGATCTGGCATCATCAATTCAAACAGACCAGGAAAAAGGAATGCCCGTTGTAGTTTTTAACAGCCAGAACCGGGTACGCAGCGGAATGATATCATTGCAGATTGCTAACGGGGAAGGGAAAGAAATTAGTGTATCAGACTATTCAGGCAAAGCTTGCATTCATTCTTTTTCATCTTCCGGTAATCTGTATTTTTTTTCTGAAAACATTCCTTCCTGTGGATACAAAACATTTTATATAACGGAGAAAAAGAGTTCAGAAACTGTTGATGTAAACCTCTATTCTGAAAATGCTGATCCAAGGGAAACGGAAAATAAGTATTACAAAATCAGCTTTGAAAATGGAGGCCTCAACAGCATTTTTGATAAAGAACTCAGTCGCGAAATGCTGGACACAAAAAAATTCCTTGGGGGCGAAGTATTTACAATGCGCTCCGAAGGAACAGGAGCCGGTGAATTTTCAGATATTCAGCTTCCTACAATGGAAGGATTCGATAAAACGAGCCTCCACGACGGAAAATGGAAACAACTGGAAAGCAACCTGTTATTTTCGAAATATAGTTTCCGTTGCCGTATTCGCAATGCGATAGTGGAGGAAACCATAGTGCTGTATCACAACGAAAAGCGCATCGATTTTAATGTTTCCCTGTTGAACTGGGATGGCGAACTTTACCGTGAATTCCGTATGGCAATGCCGCTGGCAATTACTGACGGACAGGTAAGTTACGAAGTTCCTTTCGGAGTGCTGAATGTTGGCAAAGATGAAATGGAAGGCACACCCGGCGAACGTCATAATACCGAAAGCAGGGATGTGCATCCGCGTGGCATTCAAAACTGGATCAGCGCAAGCGATACCGAATCAGGAGTAACTTTAAGCTCATGTGTGGCGGTTGCTGACTGGATTGACCCAACCACCGATCCCGTAAAAAACATTGTACTGCAGCCTTTGCTTCTGGCTTCAAGGCGCAGTTGCCACGGCGAAGGGAATGAATACCTTCAAACAGGAGATCACCATTTCTTTTTCAGTTTTACGTCACATGCTTCCGGCTGGCAGAATGGTTACCGGAAAGCACTCGAAGCAAATGAAAAGCTCCAGGTTGTATTAAATCCAAATATGTATAAAAATGCTACGCTACCAGCTGAGCTTAGCTTTTTCGCCACCGAAAAAGATAATATCGTGATCTCCACAGTGAAACGGGCAGAGGACAAAAACGGATTTATGGTAAGGGTGTATGATATGGAAGGAAAAGATTCAGTTTCAAAACTAAAATTCTTCAAACCGGTAAAAGCAGGATGGCAAACTGATTTACTTGAGTACCCGAAGAATGCAATAAGCACAAATGGAAATGAAACAGAAATTAGTTTAGGGCATCATGCCATTGAAACTTATACTTTCGAATAGTTTGCAAAAATTTCGCCCCAGGTTACTGCCTTAGTAAACTATCAAAATAACTTCCTCAAAACTGTTTCGGGATTATAATTTAAATCACTCATTTTGTTAAAAATCAATTAGTAAAATTATCCTTTGATAAATATATCGTTCCTGCGGGACTATGTCATTGAATAGATACTAACTTTTCTATCAATATATTGTCCCTACGAAACAGCCCCGTATGGATAATATATTGGCAGATAGAAACATACACGTCAGATTAAAGTCCCGCAGGGACGATATATTACTGACCTTAGATGTATTAATTCACTTCGCGTCTTTAGATCGAATTGAGGAGGAAGCTAATTTGAATTTTTCACTTAAAATAATCCTGAAACAAAATACGTAAAAAGGCTGCCTTTTTTGGAGCAGCCTTTTCTATTTTAGCGGAAAGAGTTTATCACAGTGCTCCTTCGTCATAAGCCTTTTCGCCGTGCAAAGCGGTATCAAGACCTATCATTTCATCTTCTTCGCTTACCCTTACTTTTGTAATATAGTTAATCAAAATGAGCATGATATAGGTAAAAATGAAAGCATAAGCAGAAGCTGCAACAACAGTTATAAGCTGTTTCATAAAGAATGAGAAATCACCGTAAATCAATCCACTGTAGGCCTGGCCGGTAACCGTATTGGTACCGGAATAGGCAAAAACACCCAACAGGATAGTTCCTATAAATCCGCCAATGCCATGCACTCCCCACACATCGAGTGCGTCGTCCCATCTCATTTTATTCTTCAACTGAACAGCCATATAACAAGAAGCCCCGGCAACGATACCGATAATTGGCGATGCCCACAAAGGAACAAAACCGGCACAAGGAGTAATTGTTGCCAAACCTGCAATTGAACCGGTGAGCAGTCCTACAAACTTAGGTTTTCCTTCGCGGTACCATTCGATTACAACCCAGGCCATAGTAGCGAATGAAGCTGCAATATCAGTGTTTAAGAAAGCAAGCGAGGTAACACCGTCAACCTGCAATTCGCTGCCAGCATTAAAGCCATACCATCCGAACCAAAGTAAACCGCTTCCAATCGCTACCAGCGGAATGCTGTTGGGAACTGATTCCTTGCTAACCCTTTTACCCACGTAAAAAACTGATGCCAATGCCGCGAAACCAGCAGTTGCATGAACAACAATACCACCGGCAAAATCAAGAACGCCCCATTCAGCTAGTAATCCGCCACCCCATACCATATGTACAAACGGGTAATAAACCAGTATTTGCCATACAGTAAGGAAAATCATGTATGATTTAAAAGAAACGCGGTTAACAAAAGCTCCGGTAATAAGAGCAGGAGTAATGATGGCAAACATCATCTGGTAAGCAATAAATACAATTTCAGGAATTTTATTATTCCCGGCATACATGGTATCCATTCCAATTCCGGCCAGGAAAGCCTTATCGAAGTTACCAAGTAAACCTCCTTCGCCACCGCTGAAGCAGAGTGAATAACCGAAAGTAACCCAAAGTACTGTTGTCCAGCCAAGGGAAACAAAACTCTGAATCATGATACCCAGGATGTTACGCTTCGAAGCGAGACCACCATAAAAGAAAGCTAATGCAGGTGTCATTAACATAACCAGGCTTGTAGCAAGCAGCATAAAGCCCGTTGAACCAGTGTCAATCATAATGTTTTGATTTAGTAAAAGTTAGTGAATTGTTGTTCGCAATGCCTATAACATAGGGTTCTTTTTAAAGAGAAATTCCAAGAACCAGGTATGCTTTTTCCTGCTGTGGATTAAAAATGAGTGATGACCGCAGCGTGGTTTTAAGTTTTTCGGAAAACTCAATTGTTTTATATCCGGTGAGGCCTATATTTACAACACCAAATCCGGTAACGTTTCCATAGCCGTCGCCATAGTAGCCATCGGCTGGTGTCATTCCTAAAAAGGCATCAAAATTATAGTCGCTTACCATAAATGCATAACCAAGTTCAATGTACGTAGAGTAATTACTTTCGGGTGTCACATTTTCGTCTTCACTATATTTTTTATCGGCGCCATACATCATAGTAGCAACAGTAACTTTGAGAGGGATCTTTGTAAATGTATAACCAAGACTTCCTTCCATAATATGCCCGGTAGTTTCGTTTTTATATTTAAAATAAGGTTTCGAAGCCCAGCCAGCATCCCAATAATAATCAGTAAATGTGGCCGTTAAACCTTTGAATGAATAAGCGGCATAAAGATCTAATTCCTGGTAAACACCAGAAAAATCAGTTGATCCCCATGCTCCGACTTCAAGACCGCCGAAAACAAATCCTAGTGTTGGCTGAAAGTTAGGAGCCAGTGCAGTCTGACCGCCATTGAAGGTATAGGCTGGTGATCCCCGCCAGATGTAACTGCTCACTAATTCAGCCGATGCTTTGAGCGAAAAAGTGGTTTCCTCTTGTGAAATGGAATTTTTGGCTGTAAGTAGAAAAACTGCAGCTACCAATAATTTCAGGTTTCTCATGTTCATTTGATGCATTTTTTAGAATTAATAATTGCACCAAAAGTATGTGTTCGGTTCTGAACCGGCAATCAAGCAAAATACTGAATTTTAAAGCTAAATAAATTACGGAATATTACGTGATGGGATTAAGTGATACACGGAGGAGGAGGTGGAATATACGATTTACGAGGTACGATTTACGATTTACGAGGTACGA
>JBBSDC010000057.1:0-21430 GCA_038249705.1 Bacteroidales bacterium
ATTAAGAAAATATACGCCCAATATAAATCTTCGAATGCTACTGCTCTTGTTGCAAATACTCCATATGGTGAACCTCGGGGAATTTTTCCGGGCAGGGTTGTATGGGCCTGGAATCCGGATGCTACAGATAAAAACTGCACAAACAAATTAAATGATGCGTCCAGAGGAGTTGACGGGTATTTTCTAGCAAAAAACAATAATCAGGCGGTGATCGATGGAATGCTCAGCGATGCCGTTACCAAATTAACTGGAACTGCCACAGTAAAAGATGCATGGACCGCACTATTTAAGTCACTTAATGAGCGTAAAGGTCTTGGAAATGTTGATTATTCTGCGGGTCAGAAGATATTTATCAAAGTGAATCTAGGCGGCGGGAGTTGGCTTACCGATGCAAGTAACCTCTCATTTATTACCTCTGGATGGCAGGCCGACAATTATGGAATGGCTGAAACCTCCCCTGCAGCGATGCTTGCTGTCTTAAAACAACTCGTTACTGTTTATGGAGTTCCCCAGCAGGATATTTATATCGGAGATCCGATTGCTCATATCTATAAGCATGTTTACGACCAGTTGGCTGCTATATATCCTAATGTAAAATATGTAGATAAAAGTCACAGCGACATTGGCCGCACAAAACTTACCATTCCTACTGACCCTATTATTTATTATTCTGATGGTGGAAATGACATGCCAGATGCAGTCGCAGACAAACTATATACTGAAATGCAGGATGCTGATTACCTTATCAATATCGCAGCTCTTAAGGCGCATGCACGAGCTGGTGTAACACTTACAACCAAGAATCATTTCGGATCTCAAACACGGGATGGCGCCGGTCATTTGCATGAAGGTCTTATTGCACCTGAAAACGATGTCCCCGTTCGTACCGATTATGGTGTTTATCGAGTTCTTACTGACCTTATGGGGCATGAAAAATTAGGAGGAAATACTGTATTGTTTATGATTGACGGGTTATGGGGAGGAACAGAAGCTGTTGAGAAACCCGTAAAATGGACTACTGCCCCATTCAATAATGACTGGCCGAACTCCTTCTTTATTGCTCAGGATCCCGTTGCACTGGAATCAGTTTGCATGGACTTCCTCCGTGCTGAATTTACGAATCCTTCAGGTCCGGGAAAAGCAAGACCACAATATGGTGCTGTTGACGATTACCTTCTTCAGGCAGCAGATTCGAAATTCTGGCCAGCCGGTCTTGATTATGACCCGGAAGGTGATGGTATTATCATGGGAAGTCTAGGTATTTGCGAACATTGGAATGATCCAAATAAAAAACAATATTCCCGCAACCTTGGCTTCGATGAGGGTATTGAACTCGTATCTACAAATCCCTCTTTAATAAAAACAACATTAATAGCTAGTGAAACTGCTACTCCACCGGTTTTTGATGGGGAAGACACTGATGGCTGCTGGACAAGTGCTAAATGGTATCCTATCGATCAGACATGGATCACATGGGGACAAGCAGTTCCTGAATCAGATTTCCATGGGGAATTTAAGGTTTCCTGGTCATCTGCTGAAAACCTCATGTATTATCTGGTAAGAATAACCGATGATGCCTTTATTGATGGATATGTTTATCCTGACGGAGGTTACCCTAATTTTGATATTGTAGAGGTATTTATTGATGAGGATAAATCAGGCGGTCTGCATGTATTCGATAATAACCTTACCTTGGGCCAAAATGCCGAGAATGCCTTTTCTTACCACCTTGCGACCAGCAAGCCTGTTGATGGTGGAACCAGCTCCAATTTGGTGGCATGTGATATCTCAGGGACAGACTGGAGCGATCAGGTAATAGAAAATTACGCGGCCCATTTCCCTGATTTTAAAATGAAAAGAACTGGAAATGTTTATACTTATGAGTTCTCAATGAGAGTATATACCGATGCTTATTCAAAAGCAGATCCGGAGGCATCAAGACGGACTCTTTCTGAAAATAAACTTATGGGAATGAGCATGGCCTATTGCGATAATGACAGCCTTGATGGCGCTCGTGATAATTTCTTCGGTTCTGTTTGGGTT
Organism: Bacteroidales bacterium; assembly: GCA_038249705.1. GTDB lineage: Bacteria > Bacteroidota > Bacteroidia > Bacteroidales > UBA4417 > UBA4417. Next base: position 2,044 of record JBBSDC010000057.1, read on the forward strand.
TCGGCAGCCGAATACAACGACCACTGGAAGAATGCCAATGGTTATGGCTCTGTCAGACTGGTTACAAATCTTACACCACAGAATCATGCAGTAGTTGTTAGTTCTGAAATTCCCGATTTCAGTATTACAGGGAAAAATCAGTCATTAACAATTGTTGCGGATCTTTCTACAATTTTTTATGATCCAGACATGGATGTTCTCAATTATACAATCACCTGCGCATCCCCTGATTTAGCTTTTAACTTAGCCGGAAACAAACTTACTGTAAATGCAACAACCAACTATTCCGGAGATTTTGAAGTAACCCTCAAAGCAAGTGATGGCGAATTTGATGCAAGTACTATTTTTATGGTTCTGGATGGCACAACCGGAATTTTGAATCCCAAATCGGAAAATAAACTTAAATTGTATCCTAATCCTGCTTCCGAAATTCTGTGGATTAAAATGCCATTATCTACGGAGAATCAGGATTGTAAATTAGAAATATTCAACATGAGTGGCAAAAGTTTACAAACTGAACTTTTCCCTAAAACGAAATCAGGAAGTGAAATTCAAATAAATATAAGCGGATTGAAATCAGGCAATTACATGGCCAGATTAACAATTGGGCATAAGTATTATAATGAAATTTTTAGTAAAAATTAAGCTCCACTAAACTAAACAAGTTATGAAAGCAAATACTTTAGTTTTATTATCGGCATTTCTATTTTCCAGCTCTGTGCTTATGGCTCAGAACGGGCATGTGACATGGGAAAAGTTTAAACCGGCTCCGGCCACTTTCCCATTAATTAGCGCAGCAACCAGTCCATCTGCTACACTGGAACTAACATCTCTCGATGCTCCTCTTAACACTGATGATGGCTATGCAGCAAGAATCAGAGGTTATATAGTACCTGCACAAACGGGACTTTATACATTTTATGTAGCGTCTGATGATCAGAGCGAACTCTGGCTAAGTCCAAACATCTTACCTGCTAATGCAGTTAAAATAAGTTTCTTAACCAGCTGGTCAAGCCAATATCAATGGACTCAGGAACCTGATAATCAAATGTCGGATCCTATTTCGCTTGTCGCTGGTAACTACTACTATTTTGAAGCCATGATGATAGAAGGAAGTGGTGGGGATAACCTTTCAGTGGGATGGAAAGTACCAGGGAGTTCTACGATTCAGGTAATAGGTTCATCGTTTATTTCCAGTGAAGCCGTTATTGATTCAACTCTCACACAAATAAAAGATTTCGGCTTTAATACCCTTGGAGTTCCTGCAATTGGAGTCGTTGATACAACAGCGGGTACTGTTCAGGTTCATGTCCCTTTTGGAACAAATCTTAGTTCACTTTCCCCTGAAATAAAACTATCTTTTGGGACAACAGCAAGTCCTGCCTCCGGAATCGCACAAAACTTTTCTTCTCCGGTAGTTTATACAGTTAAATCAGCTGATGGTAATCACACAAAAGTATACACAGTTTCCGTAATTGTGGATGCAAAAAGAACTGATAATACCGTTTCGAGTCCTGTACTTGTTTTCCCACAGGTAAGCATTACCGGGACAGTCAATAATACTCTAAATACTATTAGTTTTGATATTTACAGCGGTTTAGCAGGCACAGCAGCTTTTAATTTCTCGAAAGACTATTTTGCGCTGGGATCAATTGCGTCAGGAACCTCTATTTCCTTTGCAACTGCAAGTTCTCTTGCAATAACAGCTCAGGACGGTTCAATAAAAACTTATACTCTACTTTATAATAACATTGCAGGTGTTGCAGGTTTTATGGACGACTTTACTGCAAATACCTGGCTTAGCAATTGGATTGTAAGAAACTGGAACAATAGCGGAGATGGAAATATTTTCACGATCAGCCATTCGGCGGCAGATGGAAACCTGAAAATTACTAAAAACACTTCAACAAACGACTACATACGGTTTACTTTTCCTGAAAACCTAAACCTTGGCTTGGTTAGCCCAAAAGTACGTTTCAGAGTTAAATCGGCCTCCGCACTTATTGATTGTGGTGCAAAACTTCAGGATTCAAATGCTCCTCTGAATGATGGTAACTTTGATGTTTCTTCACAAAGTCTTAGTATGCCAGTAGCCGCAGATGGTCAGTTTCATGAAGCCATCTGGGATTTTACTGGGAAAATGAAAACTATTAATCCATTCCTTGTAAAATATCTTGTTTTGAGTACTGACCGTACCGTCAGTGCAGCACTTAGTGATGTCAGGATTGATGATTTCAGAGTTGGAGTTGATGCATACGCCAATAAAAAACCTATGGCAGATCCGATTAGTAAACCTGCATGGGCTTATGTTTCAGATGGAGCGCAGTTAGTCCAATTAAAAGGAATTAGCGATGGGAATCTGGAGAGAGAAGAAACCTTAACTATTACGGCAAGCAGCAGCAATCAGGCTGTTGTGGCAGACGGAAACATAAGTCTATCTTACGATGGTTCCTCTCCTACTGCAATATTATCCTATACAGGTACCACCAATGGAACCGCAATTATAACAGTTACAGTTAAAGATAATAAGGGAACCGTTTACAGCGACGAGTCAGACAGCTATTCACTTACATTCGTAGCCGAGTTCAGAGATTCTACTCCTGGTATAAATGATGCTGCCATTTTTGGATCGGTGAACTTCACACATTATAATGTTGGAGCTGGTCATCAGCATGTAGTTGTTTTGGGTAATGTTGATGATGGAGATGAAGATGTGGTTCAGAAAATAACTTTTGGGTTTACTAACAACGCAAGCGACAAAGTTATCATTGATTCTATCTCCTACATCACTGGAAGCTCCTATGCTTTACTCTACTTCCATGATAAAGGAACTACAGGAAATGCAAATGTAACCGTAAGTTGCATTGATGAAACTGATCAATTACTTGGCAAAACCCCTTTCACAATGAGTTTTGATATTCCCCTTGGAATATATGAAACCTATGGTGTAAATTATGGCGCAACACAGGTTGCATTCTGGCAAGATATGCCTTACAAACAGGATCCTGTTTATAAAGATGGGTATCCGGTAATCTATCCTCAGGCAAATGTATTGGATGTATGTAAAGATGATTTCTTCTGGGGAAGAATGTGGGGATACATCATTGCACCTGTTACAGGTAGTTACAAATTCTATTCATTTACTGAAGGAGAAGGATTAGGTAATTTCTACCTTAGTACAAATGCTACTCAAAGCGGATTGCCTGCAATCGGAAGCCCCACAGCAATAAACGAACAGGCTTCTTCCTTCGTAAATCTTGAAGCAGGAAAGGCATATTATTTCGAAGCTTATCACAAAGAAATTATTAATGATTATTTTCTGAGACTCGAATGGGTTTACCCAGGAATATCAACTCCAGTAGTAATTCAACAACCCTACGTCTTTAGTATGCTTGACATGATACTGCCCAGTTCACCTGCAAATTTAACTCTACTAAAAAAAGGGTCAAATCAAGCTTTAGTTCAGTGGCAGGCATCAACTGATAATATAAAGGTAAATGGGTATTACATTTTTGTAAATGGAATTCTCTATAATACAGTACCTCTTAAGGCTACCAGTTTGTTGATTGAAAACCTGGATCCGGCTACCAGCTATGATGTATTTGTTATGGCTGCCGATATGTTGAAAAACTATTCTAAACCTTCAGCCGGAATACAATTTACCACCTGGGGTTTGGATGTTAATCCCCCGGAAACTCCAACAAATCTATCCGTTACAGAAAAGACCGCATTCAGTACAACGGTATCCTGGACTGCCTCAACGGATGCCGAGACAGAAGTATTTGGATATTATATTTATGTAAATGGCAGTGCAACTCCTGTTAATACGGTTCCTGTTATTTCAACTACTTATAAAGTAACCGGTTTAGAAGCAGAAAGCGATTATACCATTTCAGTTTCCGCAGTAGATGCTGCACTCAATGAATCAGCCACAGCCTCCATTTCAGGCACCACAAATGTGTTTACATGGGATGATGTTAAGGAAGATGCTTATGTTGGAAAGGTAAGCATGAGCTGGGATCCGATTGTTCCCTCAACCGGTTTTGCAGTTGAAGGAGATTATGGTTTACAATCAGTATTTCTTTCAAATAAAGTATCATACAACTCATTTGAAGGGCCTGCTTTTGTTAATAATATGAACTCTACAGCACTTACCACTGTTGAGAAAAGTAAATCATCTGGTGTCACCTATTTTGCCGAAACGGTAAGTGTGTTTCATGGTAAGAAAGCAGCCAAACTTGAAGTAGGTCCCGGAGATTATTTCAGAAATCAGTCATCAATTGTGATGACTCCTTCCTACAACTATCTTGTAAGATTTGCCGCCAAAAAAGGAACTTCTTACCCAGGAACAATAACTGTCAAGGTTTTCCGGGAAACCGGTGGTGTGGTAGCTGCATTTACTGGTTCCGTAACACCTGGTTCTGAATGGGCAATGCACGAACTTGAATTTCCAGGAATACAAGATGCTTCGACGGGTTGGATTGTAGAATTCTCTTTTAACGCTCTTGGAACAGTTTATCTTGATGATATTCAGCTTCATATCAAGGAATGGTATGATCCTACAACAAAATTCTCAAAGGCCGGACTCGATATTCTGGATGAACTGCAACCTGCAGGTGTTCGCTGGGGAGCTATTGATGCAAATTATGAGTCTTTTTCAGAATCAGTTGGCCCTTATCAGAAATCCAATATGACCCTTGGCGATTTTGCAGCACTGAGTGCAAGATATAACGGATATGCCCTTTTAACAGTGGGTGTAAATTCAGCTACCGACTGGATGACAAACGCCAATACCTTTAAAAACTTCGTTGAATATCTAAATGGTCCTGCAGGTACAACCTGGGGAGATGTTCGTATTTCTGAAGGCTATGCGTTACCATTCAACGAGCAACTTAAAGGCACTATCATTGAAATGGGCAATGAAGTCTGGGGTTTTGATGCACATGGCGCCAACGCATTTGGCGGCAGCTACAATAACTATGCACCCTGGGCAAGAAACATGTCCAAGAATTACATTAAAACATCTCCTTACTATAATCCGGAGAAAATGTGGGTTGCATTTAGCGGACGTAGTCCGGAAGAAAATTATAGCCTCCACTCAAGCCTGTTTAACGGTGATGCCGGTGAAATGGACATGCTGGGAATCAGCGGATATCTGGGTGGAAACCTAAAATATGATCCTGCAATTGATCCGGGTGAATCGCAACTCGATTATCATAAAAACTCTTACTCCGTATTCTACAGCAAGCTCAAAGGACTTGAAAGTGTAAATAAGGAAATGATTCAGTATATGGGAAAAAGAGTGCCATCTTATATGTATGAAGGTAATCTTACTACAAACGATTATCATGGAACTGTTGGTCAGGCCGTATCCTTTGCTGATTATTATACAGCAGTAATGGAATATGGAGTTGTGCTACCTGATGTATTCTGCTTGGAAGGCGGGCAATGGAGAATTCTGGATAATAGTATAAATCTCAAAAAACGTCCATTATTTTATATGGTTAAATATTTTAATCAGTTCTGTAAAGGCGGAGTTCTCCTAAAAAGCAATTATCAGTCGGTTGATAAAATCTCTGATTACACTGGAATTCAGCTCAAACTTAACAGTGTTGGCACATACTTCTTCAGCAATGAAGATAAATATGCCGTTGCATTATACAGCAGAGATTTTGAGCATGATTATATTGTTCAGTTGGATTTACCTGATGACATTGGTACAATCACCGATGGTCAGATGGTTATTGTAAGCGGAAGTAATTATAATGCTTTGGATGTAACAATTAATGATTCCGTTATCAATGTAACAGACGGTATGCTGGTTTCAATTCCAAAATACAGTGCAGTATTTATCCGCTTTAAAGCCGGCACCAAAACTTTCGATCCTATGCCAGTGCTTGGTGATTACCAATACCAAAAAGTTACAAGTATCGATCTGTATACCGCTGATGGTTCAACTGATCTGGACACTCCTTCTGAATTTAAGCGAATTCTTTATACGGTAAGTCCGACAGATGCATTCTACCAAACACTTAAATTCGCAATTGTTGAGAATTCAGCACATGCAAGTTTAGCGGCAAACCGAAATGTTAAAGCCGATGGTTATACTAATGGAACCGTTACAGTTCGTGCAACTGCTACCGATGGAAGTGGAACATTCAGTGATATTACCTTTAATGTTACCAACCAATTAGTAGGTATTGAAAATCCCGGTGTCCTTAATCTCAAAGTCTATCCAAATCCTGTAAAAGACAAGATGAATATTGAACTTGGTGGATTAAGTTCTGAGGCTACTATCACTGTCAGGAATGTTTTAGGGAATATTGTGTTGCAGAAAGCAGTGTATACTGAAAAGTCCGTTCTTGATCTTAGCAGTTTAAAAAACGGAGTTTATTTTATGGAAGTAGCTGCTGAAAAAGGAAATCAGGTTTTCAGATTTGTAAAACAATAGTTTCAGAGTTTAACAATCAGCAGCAAACCATCCTTTCTAACCATTTTTATAAAAGCCAGTGAATCAGCTAATTCACTGGCTTTTTAAATGATATCCCAAAACAATTGATAAAATAGCAAACCTTTTTGATTTTATATTGAACCTCAAGACTATTAAATCTGAATAGTTTTGATATTTAAATAATAGACATATTTCAAGGAGTAAATGATACCTAATTATTATGCTCTGAGAAATATAAGAATTCTCTCAAAAACTAACTGATTGTATGAAAAAAACTACTCTTTTATTGAGTTTATGGTTTACAGTAAGTCTTTTTACTGTAAACCTATATGCTCAGACAGTTATTACGGGTACTGTCATTGATTCCAAAACCAGTTTGCCAATTCCTGGCGTTAATGTGGTTTTGGAAGGAACCACTCAAGGAACCATTACAAATCTTAACGGGTTCTATTCAATAGATTTATTAAGCCCTTCAGGTACGCTTACTTTTTCTTTTATAGGCTACACAAGTCTAAAAGCTGATATAACCGGTAAAACAATTGTGGATGTTTCACTTGTTGAAGATTTACAAAGTCTGGATGAGGTAGTCGTTATTGGCTACGGTTCAGTTAAGAAATCAGATTTAACAGGTTCCGTTGCGGTTGTATCAAGCAAAGACCTCAATAGAAACCCATCTGTAAGTGCTGCAATGGCGCTTCAGGGTAAAGCTCCGGGAGTGCTTGTTACTCAAAGCGGGAAACCGGGTGCAGGCCCAACAATCAGAGTTCGTGGAGTCGGTTCTATAAGTAAAGGCTCTGATCCTATAGTTATTGTAGATGGAGTTTGGGGTGGAAGCATCGACAACATTCAAGCTCAGGATATCGAAAGTTTCCAGGTTCTCAAAGATGCTTCTGCTTCTGCAATTTATGGGGCAAACGGATCAAACGGAGTTATTATCGTAACCACTAAAAGAGGAAAATCGGGCAAGCCGGTTGTTAATCTCAATTCTTATGTTGGATTGAGTCGTGCTCCAGCACGATACGATGTTATGAATGCAGATCAGTATTCAGCTTTCTATACCAAAATTAATGGCACCAAGCCTGAATATGAACAGGCATTCCGCGAAAAGTATTATGGTGCTGGATGGAGACAAGGTACCGACTGGCAGAGTGAATTATTTCATAATGGCTTAACTCAAAATCATAACCTGTCGATCTCAGGTGGTGGAGAAAACAGTAATTACAGTGTCTCTTTTGGGTATGTAAAAGATGAAGGAACCGTTATCAAAAGCAACGCTGAACGTTATAATCTTCGCGCCAATTCTGATTTTAAACTCAACGATCACATTAAATTCGGTGAGAGTTTTAGCATGAATTACAGTGTAAGTGAAGACCCGATTACGGTTCAGACCTCAATCTGGGAATTAAATACTTCCCCATTAATGAAAATTTACAATCCATATTATAAAGGGGGATATGAAAATTATCAGGCAAATTATTGGGAAGATATTGATGGGAATTTAATGCAGGGAAGACTTCCCGCCGGTTACACCGGACCGGTATATTCCAATACCCTTGGTAATGATAAACCAAATCCGCTTGCAGCACCCTCTCTGGGTGAGAATAAATCTTATGGATTGGGAACTCTTGCAAGTGTTTATATGCTGGTTGATTTTACCAAATGGCTGTCTTATAAAATAACACCATCTGCAGAAATATATGCTGGCCGTGGCAAATCATGGTTGCCGTTTTTTGAAGGCAATCGAACTCCCGGTCAAGCACAATTAAGCGAAAATTTTTATGAAGGAATAACCCTCAATCTGGATAACCAGTTGATGTTTAATAAAAAATTCAATGATGTTCACAATGTTCAGGCAACTGCTGTTACCTCAATACGTTCAGGACAAAATCATTCGATAAATGGTGCAGAAAACGGCTTCGATTTTGAGCAATTGAATACGCTTGCTAATGGGGGTACTGCCTCAACAAGTCTAAAAGGTTATGAATCAACTGAACCTCGCATGATATCTTACCTCGGAAGGGTAATATATGATTATAAAGGCACCTATTTTCTGACGGCATCTTATCGTTCTGATGGTACTTCCACATTTGCACGGGGATTCAGACGAGGTAATTTTGCAGCTGCATCAGTAGCATGGAAAATTAATGAAGTATTTCTGCAGGATGTAGATCAGATCGATTTACTGAAAGTTCGTCTAGGATGGGGACAAACAGGTAATTCAGATATAGGAGGAGGGTTCCAGTATCGCGATAAGATTTCCGAAAACACAGAATTTTCTCCCGTTTTTGGAAATGACCAGCATATCGCTCGAGCACAGTATGTATTTAATGGATTTGGTTCACCAGAGATTCAATGGGAATCTGCAAATATGTTCAATATCGGAGTTGATGTGAGTTTGTTTGACAGTAAAATCCAATCAAGTCTCGAGTACTATGTGAAAACTAATTATGGTTTGCTCGTTCAAGTACCTGCCTCTTCGATATTTGGCAGGTTAGGAGATCCATGGTATAATATCGCAGATATGCAGAACCGGGGAATCGAGTTTTCTCTCCAGTTTAAAGATAATATTGGAGACTTCCATTATGGCATTAATGCAAACTTTACAACTATTAAAAACGATGTTATGTACCTGCCAAAACCTAATATTCCAGGTCAAAGCGGATACAACAGGACAACTGAAGGGTATTCTATTGGTGAGCTTTACGGATATGTTTCTAAAGGTATAATCCAGCTTAATGAATCGAATTATACTAAAGATATTGATGGTAACTGGATGAAAGATGCAAGCGGATTTTATACTGGATACAAACATGCAACCCATCTTGGGAATACTCCACAGCCCGGAGATATTAGATATAGCGATTTAAATGGCAATGGAGATGTAACTGCACTCGATAAAACCCTTATCGGAAAAACTATTCCAAGTTTCACATACACGGTTGGGTTTGACTGCTCCTACAAAAGTTTTGATTTCAACATATTCCTGTTCGGGGTTAATGATTTCGATATCTACAACAGTCAGAGAGCTCATTTATCCAGCATGAACTCTCAGGATATGGATCATAATAAGTTAAACTCTTTTTCTCAGAATTACTGGACAATAGATAATCCCTCAACAAGTTTTGTAAGAGTAGATCCGTCCAACAGAAATTTTAATGACCAACTCTCGACTTTCTGGATTGAAGATGGTTCTTTTCTTAGAATAAAAGACATTCAGTTTGGATACAATCTCCCGCCGAATAAATGCCAGAAACTTGGTGTTACAAGTATCAGATTATTTGCTAACGCTTCCAATTTATATTGCTTCAATGATTATCAGGGACGGGATCCTGAAGCATTCATGTCTTCAAATCCTTTGGAATCAGGAATTGATAATGGAGATTTTGCAATTCCACTTTCTTATACAGGTGGACTGCAAATTGGATTCTAAAAATAAATCAGAAAAGCTTAAAATCAATCAAAATGAAAAAAACACTATATATAATCATTTCAGCCCTGATCCTCTCGGCGTGTTCAGATGATTTTCTGGATACTGAAAATAAAAATGGTTTGGATGTTGGATCCTTTTTTAGAACGGAAAATGATCTGTTACTAGCTACCAACGCAGCATATACACCTTTTGCTCACGGTGGAATGTTTGGAAACAGCTATTTCTTCCGTTTAAATACACTCGATCCCTATATCTGGTTCGAAAATCCAAAAGGTGGTCTTGATCAGATGATCATTAATATTAATGACTTTAATGATTTTTGGGACGAATTATACAGGGGGCTATTCAGAACCTCAGATATTCTAGCCAACATCATCAGGTTAAAAGACATTATTGAACCCGCCAAGTATAAAGAATATGAAGGCCAGCTCAGAGCTCTTCGCGGAATGTACTATTTTTACCTGGTTACCTGGTTCAATAAGCCGATTTACTACGATGAAACAAATGTGCCTACAGATCCACTTATTGGATATTCAAATGGTGAACCCGAACAATTCTGGAATAAGCTCGAAGAAGATCTGACTTTTGCTTCTGAGAATTTACCCGATAGCTGGCCGTCAACCGAATTGGGGCGTCTTACCAGAGGAACTGCAAATGCTGCTTTAGGTAAAGCATTGCTTTATAAACACTATCATTATTATCTTCGTTTTAGTAAAGGAAATACAGCCGAAGCTATCCAAAATCTTACTAAGGCAAAAGCTGCATTTAAGAGAGTAATGGATAGTGGCGTATATCACCTGATTTTACCAATAACAAAAACAAAAGCAAACTATCAGGCGGCGCTCCTTTCAAATTTCTCCTACCTTGATATCCCCGTTGGAAATAATTTATACGATTCTGAAAATAACGATGAATCAGTATGGGAAATTCAATATAACGACGATAACCGGGCTGCAGGTGGCTGGTTACCCGGATGGCAATGGGGAGGTAATCTAAACTATTTGTATTTTTCACCAAGTCTGGCATCTTACAGAAATCATGAAATTGACCCGACATTATGGTATGAATTTGAAACGGTAACGGGTCATCCTGCTGGCTACGACAGAGATCCAAGAGCTTATGCTACTTGCTATTTAGATGGAGATACGCTAGACTGGAGAGAAGAATCAGGATACAAAACCGGTTTCCAAAGTGCGTTGAATGCAAAATCTGTAGTATCAAAAAACAATCTTTATGCAGGTCCGGTTCCCAGCGTTGCAATTGGACTTAAAAAATACGGTTACCCTCAGTTTACGATTAAAGCGGCTCCTAACTCAGCTCCATTTAATGTAAGGGTTATACGTTATTCAGACGTTCTGCTTATGTATGCAGAAGCTTCTTTTAAACTTGATAACGACGCTGATGGCACGGGTCTTATTGCCCTCAACGAGGTCAGAGCACGTGTTGATATGCCAGCAATCGTAGCTTTAACCCCCGCTGCAATTATTCATGAACGCACTGTTGAATTGGCTACAGAAGGTCATTTCTATAACGATATTATCCGCTGGTCGTTTGACCCAACCTTCCCTATCGATTTGGGAATTTTGTTCAGAAACAAATTTAACATCAGTAAAAATCAGTACTTCCCAATACCGCAATCAGATATTGATGCCAATAGTGGCAGTCTGATTCAAAATCCGGGTTGGTAATTTATTTGAAACATTTTTAAAAAGATTAATATGAAATTTATTTATAAATCATTTGCAATAGCACTTCTTCTTGTTCTTTCTGTTTCCTGTGTAAAGGAAGCAATGATTGAAGTGAATCCTGCTTTTATTCTTTCTTATGAAAGAGATGGAAAGACTGATGCCCTTGCAGGTACGGCATTTTATGTTATTCCCACCGGTTCAGGGGAGTTCATTACTCTTTTTGATGGTGCTCCAGGTCGTGTTTGGGGCGAGCCAGGCGCAAAAGGTATTGATCTTGAAAGAGCTGATTCTCTAAGCGTTCAGTATAATGCCGTTGGCAAATACCAGCTGACACTTGTTGCAACAAGCGCCGGTGATTTTGGAAAAGAAGTTAGTAGAAAAGTAAAAACTGTTGAAGTCAATGTTGTGGATGAAAGAAACGGCATTACACTTTTCAATATTAATGGCGTAGATGGTTTAATATCGGCGAATAATGAAATTACTTTCAGTGTTCCTGACATTACTACCAATTTTAATTTTCCAGCCATATTTGTTTTGCAATCCGATTCAGCCAAGGTATATGTGAATAACGTTAAGCAGACATCAGGTGTTACGATTAATGATTTTACTAATGCTGTTGTATATAAAGTTGTTTCTGTTCAAGGAAATGAACAATTGTACACAGTAAAATTCTCTACATTTCCTTCATCGAGTGAGAAGGCAATAACCAACTTCGTACTAGGCCTTGGGGGCAATGGTGAAGTTGCAGTAATTGATGAAGATGCGAAAACAATAAGCATAAATGCAAATTACGCAACTAACCTCACAGCAGTTAGGTTAGTACTAGGTTTTTCCTATGCAAGCAAAGTTTACTTGAGCAATGTAGCTTATTCTGACAGAAAAAACTATAACATCTCCCCTGCCGGTATAACCTCAATCAAGGTGGTTGCACAAAACAATTCTGAAGTAAACTATACAATTATTATTACAACACAGGATCCTGTAAGCACTTTCACTTTTACAGGTCTGGTACCAGCACCGGTAGGCATAATTAATAAAGCTGCCAAGACCATTTCTGTTGATGTTTTAAGCGGAACTGATGTTACAAAATTGACTGCACTCTGGACAGGCTCAACGGGAAAAGTGACCATTGGTACTGTTGCACAGACCAACGGAGTAAGTGTTAATAATTTCACATCCCCATTAACATACACTTTTTATAAAGGAACTACTGCAGGTGATAAGTATGTTGTAACCGTTAATATTAAATAATCTGAAAGGAAAAAAATATCGCAATTATTTTACTGTTTTATAAACAATCAATTACATTCTTTAATAACCAATTAATTAAAAACTTATGAAAAATTTATTTACACTTTTAGGGCTTACACTTTTGGGTGTAACCGCATTGTATGCGCAGAATCCCGATGAAGGCGATTCTACATTTGTTCAAGGCTGGACAGGAAATGCAATATCCTGGGTTTCCTTACCCGCTACTGAACCGGTAAGAGCTGAAGCATTAGCTACGCCCGTTACTGCTTTTGATGCTGCAGGAAGTGACTTTGATGTTGAATGGGCTAAAATTCCCGGTGATGGTAATGTTTTAGGTGGTGATGGCCACATTCTTGGCTTAGCTGGTTCCAATAAAGGTGCTGAAGACTTTAAAGATGCTGCTTTTAAAATAGTTTATGATGAAAGCAATATCTATGTCTTATTGAAATACACCGATGATGATGTTACCGGAACTGAAACTGTTGAAATTGCCTGGGCACCTTACCTGGCTGTTAATGCACCTGCAATGTTTGGCGCACCTGTAACTCAGTACATGCGTTATGTTGAATTTGGTGCTTACAAAGCAACCTTTAAAACTACAGGTTTCGATGCAGCTATGATGGTAACTGGCGCAACAGCAAGTATTAACTGGGGTGGAACCAACGAAGTCCTTACTCCAAATCTTTTCCTTGATGACCATACTGCAGTTGGAGCAAAAACAATTAAACAAATTTACACCATCGGATTCGCCGCTTTAACAGGCCTTGCCCGTCCCGAATTTACTCCTGCTATATGGGCAGTACTAAATGAAGGAAAAGGAATTTCATTTGATATGAAAGTAAATGATGTGGATGCTGATGATGCATTAGATGGCACTCCTGCAGTTCAGAAACCTGCTGAATACTGGTGGAATACTACAAATAACGATGCTTATGCACTTACAACTTATGCAGGATTGGTTGGTATTAAACTTCCTGTTGACGCAGGCGACGCTGCATTTACTTCAACTTGGACAGGTAACGCTCTTTCATGGGTATCATTACCTGCAACCGAACCTGTAAGAGTTCAGGCTTCTGCTGCAGAAAATGTTTCTTTCGATCCTGCTGCAGTTGATTTTGATGCTGCCTGGAATAGTATTGTTGGAGATGGCAATGCTTTAGGAACTGAAGGTCATATTCTTGGATTAGCTGGTTCCAATAAAGGTGCAAACGACTTTACTGACGCTGCATTCAAAGTAGTTTATGATGCAAGTAACATGTATGTATTATTGCAATACACCGATGATGATGTTACCGGAACTGAAACTGTTGAAATTGCCTGGGCACCTTACCTGGCTGTTAATGCACCTGCAATGTTTGGCGCACCCGTAACTCAGTACATGCGTTATGTTGAATTTGGTGCTTACAAAGCAACCTTTAAAACTACAGGTTTCGATGCAGCTATGATGGTAACTGGCGCAACAGCAAATGTTAACTGGGGCGGTACAAACGAAATCCTTACCGCAAATCTTTTCATTGATGACCATACAGCTATTGGATCAAAAACAATCAAACACATTTATACCATTGGATATCCTGCTTTAACTGGTGCTGCCCGTCCTGAATTTACTCCAGCAATATGGGCCTCTCTTAATGGTGGAAAAGGTATTTCATTTGATATGAAGGTAAATGATGTGGATGCTGATGATGCATTAGATGGCACTCCTGCAGTTCAGAAACCTGCTGAATACTGGTGGAATACTACAAATAACGATGTTTATGCACTTACAACTTATGCAGGATTACTTGATACAAAAGGTGTAATGCATCCTGTTGGAATTTCTGACAACAAAGTAAAAAGTACTATTTTCAGTTTAGTTACTCCTGACCAGATTCAATTCAGCGTTAACGCTAATGTTGCTGTTTATAACACATTAGGTCAGCTGATTACCATGAGAAAGAATGTTCGTCAGATCGAACTTTCTGGACTGGAAAAAGGAATCTATATCATTCGTGCAAACAACGAATCACGTAAAATTATTCGTTAATCATTGTTTTAGTTAGTATTGTGTAAATTATTAGGAAGAGGGGGTCTGTTGTGGGACCCCTTTTTCTTGTTTTAGAAATTGCGGAAATCAATTCCAATAGCAGACTTGCTTCTTTTAAAGACCAAATCAATCTTTTCGATGACAGTATAAATTGTTATATCTTTACCGAAACGGTTGATTAACGACATTCTTCATGGTCAGTAAAAACTATTCTCTGATTGTACTTCTTATTTTTTGCAGACTAGTATCAAGCGCTCAGCAAAATCAAATAAACTTTGAACAACTGAATCTCGCAGATGGCTTATCGCATAGTCTGATTACAGGCTGTGCTGAAGACAAGACGGGCTTTATGTGGTTTGCGACTCAGGATGGAATGAATCGCTATGATGGCTATGAATTTAAAATTTTCCAACCCGGAAGCGGTCCAAGATTTCCTTCGGGCAGTTGGATAAACAGCATATATATGGACCGTGAGGCTCAACTATGGATTATGTATCAGGGGAAGGGACTTAACAGGTATAACACAAATACGGAAATATTTTACGATTATCATTCCGACCCAAATATACCCGGATCAATTTCAGACATACAAATACAACCACTTAATGCCAATATCAATAATGTTTTTTATGAGGATGTGAATAATAATCTTTGGGTGGGCACTCAAAACGGAATTAATATTTATGATCGCCAACAGGATAGTTTCAGGAGTTTTCATCACGATTCTACCGACATATTTTCTCTCAGCGATAATAGAATTATTTCATTAACCGGAGATTCAAAAGGAAGAATATGGGCGGGCACTAGAAACGGACTTAACCTCATGAATCCTGAAACAGGGAAGTGCATCAGATTTTTAAAAGGAAGTAATGAAACCGATCTAAGCGACTCTACCATATCAACCATTTTTTTAGAAAATGATAGTACAATCTGGGTTGGCACCCCTTTAGGCGGAATAAATCTTATTCAATTCCCAGATAATCCTGCAAAGGCAATGGTCACCAGTTTCCTAAGTAAATCTATCATCCAAAATGAGGAAGCATCAGTAAATTCGATTTATAAAACCCGTACCGGCAAATTATTAATAGGGATGATTGATGGTCTCTATGAAATCAGAAATACGGAAAAAGGCTGGGCCACTGTCCCTTTTGAAACAACAGCATTTTATTCAATTCAGGATATCACAGAAGATGCATTTGGAAATGTTTGGGTATCTGCTGAACTATCCAAAAATTTATTTCGCTTTAACCCGGAAATGTCATTTTGTGAGGAAATCCCGTTTTATGTGAAGTCTTTTGGAGAAAGAAAAAATGTCAAAACTCAATTTCTCTATATTAGCAGCACTGGAATTTTATGGGTGGGAACGGAAAAAGATGGAATTTTAAAAGCAGATTTAAATTCTAAAAACTTCCATCAGATTACAAATAATCCCCTTTTAAAGTATTCACTATCAAACAGAGAAATTTATTCAATCTACGAAAATCCAAATGGAGATCTTTATGTTGGCACTAAAGAGGGACTTAATGTAATCCCTCATAATTCCGTTAAGATAAAAGTTTACAAACAGATTACTGAAAACCCAAAAAATATTACTTATACAGTCTCGAATCAGTCTCAGGGAAATATTATTGGAGTCATCAAACCTCAAAAAGACGGTAAAATCTGGTTAGGCTATTTTGATTATAAAATCAGTTTGTTTGATCCGGAAAGTGGCAAATTCCTGAGCTTTCATCATAATCCTTCCGATCCAAACTCATTTAAAACATGGTCGTTACGGACCATCTGTGTTACGCGAAATGGCGATGTATATTTTGGAGGCACAGGAAACGGACTTGCACACTATAATCCAAAAGAGAAGAATTTTAACTACTATCCGGTTTCTGAAACCAATGAAGGTGGCACAAGCGACTATTGGATAAATGTAATATATGAAGATAGTCAGGGAACAATTTGGATTGGAACCGCCCAGGGAGGCCTAAACCGATTTGATCCCAAAAATGGGGCATTTAAGCATTATAAGCACAGTCCACTCGATGCCACATCAATCGGAAACAATTTAATTAAGTCCATTTTAGAGCCTAAAATCTATGGAGAAGATATTTTGTGGATTGGGACACATGGGGGCTTACAAAAATTCAATAAAAAGACCGGCACTTTCGAAACCTTCGACAAGAATAACGGGCTTCCCAGCAATACCATTCATGGAGTTCTTGAAGACAAGAGCGGATATCTGTGGATAAGCAGCAACAAAGGTCTCATCTGTTTCGACCCGGTAACACTAAAGGTACGAAACTATACTTCCGAAGATGGCCTTCAAAGTGATGAATTCAATGAAGGTGCATATTTCCAAAATGACAAAGGGATTATGTATTTCGGTGGTGTTAATGGATTAACATGGTTTGACCCTCTTAGCTTGAAAAACAATCCATTCGATGCTAAGCCGGTTATTACAAAATTCAATATTTTTAATACTCCAGTTCTTCCCCTTGACACGATCAGAAACAAGGTAGTTTTGAATGAAAGTATTTCTTCGCAAAAAAAGATTTTTCTTACTCATAAAGACAGAATTTTTTCCTTTGAATTTTCCTCACTTAATTATGTTTCATCTAATAAAACGCAATTCAGATATATACTTGAAGGATTTGAAACAACAGAAAACCTTGTTGATGCGACAAAACGTTTCGCAACGTACACAAATATTCCTACTGGAGAATATCAGTTTAAAGTCTGGGCTACCAATAGCGACGGGATTTGGTCACCAGAACCTGCAATTCTAAAAATAACACTTTTGCCACCGTTTTGGGAAAGGATATCGTTTAAAGCATTACTGTTTTTTACAATACTCATTTTGTTTCTGTCCATTCTTCAGATTCGAACCCGTATTCTCACCCGGCAAAAGAAATACCTCAAGGAGCAGGTAGAAGAACAAACCCGAGATTTAAAGAAAGTGAATCTTGAACTTGAGAATCATCAGGAGGAAATCATCAAACAAAACGAAAAAATAGCTCTACAACGAGATAACCTGAAAGAACAAAATAATGTTTTAGAAAAACAAAAAGATGAAATTGAAACTATGGCTTCCAAACTGCATGCAGCAGATGAATTAAAGCTTCGTTTCTTTACAAATATTTCGCATGAATTCCGCACTCCACTTACATTGATTTTAGGCCCAACCGAATCACTCCTTGAAAGAGATTCTTATGCAGATACCCAAAAAGTAAAAGAATCCTTAACTCTCATTTATAAAAATGAAAAAAGGCTTTTCCGCCTAATAAATCAGTTGCTCGAAATTCGCCGGATTGAAACGGGCTCACTTAAGTTAAAACTCAGGGATGAGGATATAGTCCCGTTTTTGCTGGGTATCAGTGAACTTTTTGAGGGACTGGCTAAAAAGAATAATGTCAATTTCAGTTTCATTTCTGAAGCAGACTCTGTAAAGCTATTTTTCGACTCAGACAAAATTGAAAAAATCGTCTTCAATCTTTTATCCAATTCATTTAACCATACTCCAAATGGGGGAGCAATAATTCTTTTCCTGGAGCATATAGAAATTGAAAAAGAAACCTGGATAAAAATTAGCATTGTGGATACAGGAAATGGAATTTCAGAAAAACATCTTCCTTTCATTTTCGACCGATTCTATCAATTATCTACAAAAAGCGAAACCGGGCAAATCAGTTCTGGAATCGGCTTATCAATTTGTAAAGACATGATCGACAAGCATAAAGGAAAGATCTCAGCTAGTTCTGAAATAGGAAAAGGAACTACTATTGAAGTCTTATTGCCTTTATGTACCGATGACTATGACCCCGAAAATTTTGCTGAAGAAGCAGATAGCTCGCTACTTCTGAACTATTCACGTTCGATGTTGGATATTGATATTCCCACATCTGTCGACCCGGTTCTAAAGCCATCTGCCGCAACAATCGATTCATTTCGGGCACTTGTAATTGATGATGACCCTGATATGCAAAAATATCTTGCTGATGAATTATCACAGGAGTATCACGTAAACATTGCATCAAATGGGTTGGAAGGTCTGACAATGGTGAAAAATCAAATGCCAGATCTCATAATTTCTGACATTATGATGCCAGTAATGGATGGTTATGAATTATGCAAAAATGTAAAATCAAATGAATTAACCAGTCATATTCCAATTATACTTTTAACAGCTAAAAGTTCAGAAGAAAACCAAATTCAGGGGCTTGAGTATGGGGCTGATGATTATATTACCAAACCTTTTAACCCAAGCATTCTTAAATTACGGATTCGAAATATCCTCGAAAATAGAAGCCAACTGGCAAAAAAGTTTTCAAGTGAGCTTGATTCAATTCCTGCAAATATCAAAATCAGCCAGATCGATCATGGTTTTCTGGAAAAAATGGTTAAAATAATTGAAGACAATATTGATGATTCCTATCTAAGCGGTGATCGTCTCGCAAGTGATTTAGGGGTAAGTAAAGGGAATCTTTATAAAAAGCTAAAGGCGCTTTCTGGATTAACTGTGAACATATTCATTCGGAATATAAGATTAAAAA
>JBBSDC010000058.1:0-21257 GCA_038249705.1 Bacteroidales bacterium
GAAACATTTCGGTTACTGTTATTGATAGGTCATGTAAAAGCTGATTTGCAAATGTTTTATCCTTCAGAACTTTCGATTGAATTTGAGAAACGTCTTCTAATCCGGACAGCTTCATTCGGTTTAAAATCCTGCGATTGATGTGGGCTTTGGAATACTGCCTGAAATCATAACCGTATTTCTGGTAAACAGCCTCCAATAACAATGAAATTTCTAATTCGGTGGTGTCTTCGCTTATCATTATGTGCAAAAAAAGGCAACTTAAAAACAAAAAAGTTACACAATTTTGGATAAATGTTACATAATTCACACTTTTAAAATTAAAAATAAATTAGCAAATTAGCACAAACCTATCCTGCTTAGAGCATGCGGTGGCTGCGGTTGGCGGGCGTCTTCCTACCGTTGCATAACGGCACCAATGTCTGAACTTTGATTCAGATGAAAAATGTCGGAACTGTGATTCAGATGATTTGCATGATTTACTTGAACACCGGATTCATGATGATCACATTAATCACATTAATCACAGTTCAGACAACCTTGGCAGATGATGGGCTTGAACACAGGATTCATGATGATCAAATTAATCACATTAATCACAGTTCAGACAACCTTGGCAGATGATGCGCTTGAACACCGGATTCATGATAATCAAACTAATCACATTAATCACAGCTCAGATAACCATGGCTGGCGCTCGTTTCCCGTTGCATGACGGCACAAATGGCTGAAAGTCTCCCTTCACACAGCCTGCCCCGCATTTCAGCGGGGGCTCATCTTGTTATAAGGTGTAAGTATAAGCTCATTTTCCGAAGAGGCAGCAAATTACACCTTTCAATTATTACAATAACCTATTATTTTGTATAGTACAGTCCTGCTTCAGGCCCTAAAGGCAGGCCTAATAGTATCCATACGATCAAAAGTAAGGTCCAGGCAACAAAGAAGACAAATGAATAAGGCAGCATAGTTCCGATTAAGGTTCCTAAACCGGATTTTGTATCATATTTCTGGTAATAAACGATAATGAGTGCAAAAAAGCTCATCATGGGCGAAATTATATTGGTAACACTATCGCCAACACGAAAAACGGCCTGAGAGAGTTCGGGCGAATAGCCCATGAGCATAAACATAGGAATAAAAACAGGACCCATGATTGCCCATTTTGCTGAAGCACTTCCCATAAAAAGGTTAATAAACCCGGAGAAAATAACAAACAGAATAACAAGCGGTATCAGACCCATATCCAAGCTTTGCAACACCCCTGCACCTTTAATGGCAAGCACAAGCCCCAGGTTGCTCCATTTGAACCATGCAACAAACTGAGCTGCAAAAAACACCAGCACTAGAAATGCAATCATGCTCTTGAAACTGGTATTCATACCATTGAAAATATCGGCATGTTTTTTAAATGTGCCGGCTTTGTATCCGTATACTATTCCGCAGCTCGATGCCACCAAAAACAGAACGGATATAAACCCTTTCAGCACAGGTGAATGTAAAACCGTATTGTCCTTACCCCGCAAAAAACCATAGTCGGGGATAAGGCCGGCTGAAAAAATAATGAACCAGCCGATTAAAAGTAATCCTACCCATTTAAGTCCACGTTTTTCGGATGTACTCAAAGGAATTATCGGTTCCATTTCTACATTTCCGGTGTATTTACCCAAACGAGGTTCCACCCACGAATTGGTAACCCATGTGCCTGCAATAGTAATCACGAAAGTGGATACTGCCATAAAATAATAGTTTGCCGTAGGCATCACATAGTAATCAGGATCGATGATACGGGCAGCTTCGGTTGACAATCCCGCAAGCAGCGGATCAACTGTGCCGATAAGTAAATTGGCACTGAAGCCCCCGCTTACTCCGGCAAATGCAGCCGACATGCCTGCAATCGGATGCCGGCCAAGTGAATGATAGATTACCCCTGCCAATGGAATAATAAGTATATACCCCAGATCGGACGCCATATTAGACATAATACCGGTAAATACAATCATAAATGTGACCGATTTCCGGGGTGCCTTTAACAGCAAAGCGTTGACAGCTGTCTTTATTAGCCCGCTGCTTTCGGCCACACCAATTCCAAGCATAGCAACCATTACGATTCCAAGTGGAGCAAAACCGGTATAATTATCAACCATGCTCAGCAAAATACGGTGTAAACCCTCTACCGATAACAGATTTACTATTTGTATGGTTTCGCCGCTGGCAGGATTAACTCCCTGCCATCCTGATAAAAAACCAAAAAGGGAAACAAAAAGGGTAATTATTCCAAAAATGGCAAACAAGGCAGCCGGATGTGGGAGTGCATTGCCACCTTTTTCTACTATGGAAATAAAACGGTTAAGTAGTTTTTCAAATCTGATAGCCATCACGTTTTCAGTTTTTTATTGTTAAGCAATTACTGGCATTTCAAAATCTTTAGTTGTAAATTTATCTTCAGCGGAAAAAGCGCCGGATTTGGCACCGAAAATTTCAATTTTTGAAAATCCGGATGTTTTCTACAGTCAGGTAATTCAGGAAAGCACATAATACCTTTTGTTGCTTTTCATTTTTTTTCAACTCCATTGTCATCCGCTGCTTTTGTAATTTTATAATCTCTAAAAGGCATCAAATCAGATTTCTTGCTGTCGTTAGGTAGTATTGCCTTCAGTTTTTCCTTGAGCAGAAAATCATTTACTGAGTGAAACAGTCATTGTCATATTTTTGACCTTACCATAATTTTGTGCTCATTCTTTATTCTCTTTTAGTTTGGTGGCAGGTTGTGTTTTGTTACATGATGCCAAAGGACGCAAGGCAGCTAACCTAAGGTGGTAGTTTGGAACATTAAACTATTTTAACGTACAAATGTTTATTTGGAAATCGAATATTCGTTTATGCGCCTACCTGCCACTTTTAGCCTGATCTATTCATAAACTCTGCGATCTTTGATCCTTCATTACGTCTCATGCCTCTGGCGTGAGAGGTTTGCAGTAAAAAATAAAAAAGAAGGATTTAATTGCAAAAACGCAAAGTCATTGATTCAGAGTGCAAAGGTATGTTTTTGAATTTTCCAATTTAGAGAAACTCAAAACTTATGAAGATATGAGCTTTTTTTTTCACAACTTTTTTATGTTAATGCCCTACGGGCAATGTTCCTGGTACAGATTTTCTTTTATTGATATTGAAGTCCTGCGGACTATAGCAAATAGCCAGGTGCTCCAACATTAAACATCAATCTATGGTCATTAGCTTGAACAGCCACCGTTATTCCCATCCCACTTGCAATTGGGGAAGTTATTTTGAAAGTTTCACTTAGTAACGGTATCGAAATTAAAATGCTTTCCAATGTTTCTACGACTACCCAACCCTGTTTTAACGATAGGTGCTTTTAAAAGTTGCGCGGAATCAGAGACTGAAAAGGGATATCATTACCTGGGTGTGTAAATTGCTGCTACTTTTCTGTTTTTAAACCTGTAAACCAATATCAGCAGGGTATCATAAGGAAGTGCAACAAATTCACGGACATGATAAAAAACCCACCTTAACAATCCATTTGCTTTCAATCCGCTTCGAACATTGGATCGAAGTGTACGAATACCCATAAACAGGAAAAGCCACCTGCATCGTGGGATATGATAAGTATCGGAACACACATACACAGCCCCGATATTGCTATTATTTTTCAATATTGCACTGCAATTAACTATAGATGAAAGTGTGTCCGTTGAATTATCCTCTACTATAATATTTTCGGTGGAGATGCCGGCGTTTACTATTATTTTTTTCATTGCCTCTGCTTCAGAGGATATTTTGTTTTCCCCAATACCTCCTGTAACAATAAATTGTGCATCATTCGTGCTGTTTGCCATACTTAATGCTGAATTAACTCTACGAACCAACGCACCCGATGGCGACCCGTCTTTATTTATTGCAGCACCCATGATTACGAAACAGGAAGATTTTTGCATTTAAACTTCTTTTAATTATCTCTTAATTGTCTTTCCCACGTAGTATGATTTTGCGATGTTAAATAATTTTTGAATTCCTGCGCATCTCTTGTATTAAAAGTAAATTGTACTTGATTATTGGGCAATACAACCCCTGCACAAATGCCAAAATGCAGGTTTCTCTTATAGGGAGGTCTGATAATTGCTATAACCTTGTTGCCTTTATATACTAATTGTTTCGAATCAATTTGCTTTTTTGATGCCGATGCCTGCTTAGCATTTGCAACGGATGCAACGAAAAGCTGTTTTTCACGATTTGATATAAATTGCACCGACCACTTAAATTTAGAACCTTCAGTGGATGTTGTTTCCTGCATATCTGAATTTCTAAGTGCAACATAGTCCAATGACAGAGGGATTGATTTAATAAATTTAGCATCACGAAAGAAAATAATCCGAATATTTATTTTTTCATATCCCTGGTTTTTACCTGAAAACCCAAGATTTTCCAACCCAAAATCCAATTTCAGACTGTCCTGATAACTGAATGGTTTCATCAGATATTTGGGCAACATTCCATCAAAATAAATAGGCGTTCCATTTACTTCAACCGAATAATAGAACAGGTTTGCTTCCTTTAGTAACGGACTTAAGGATATACCTCTGAGGTGTATTATTGAATAGCCCGTTTGCTTACGTTCTCTGAGTGTTTGCAGGTTAGGCACCGACCAGCCGTAGTTGATTCCGGTAACAGTATTTGTTTGAGCATATGCACCCGAAAACAGACTAAACGAAATCAGATTACTTGTTTGTTTCTGATCGCAAAGATCAATACACTCAGGGTCGTCCTCGTCGGGTTTTATGAATTTATCTTGTCCTATTATTAGTTTTGCCAACACTAAATCGTCACCTAAATTTTTATTATTCCTCTTAAAACAAATTTCGATGGGCGCTGCAATGGCCGATTCAGAAAGGGTGCTCGAAATTACCAGAGGAGTTAGCAACGCAAAATAATTTGCATCCTTAGCCGGAACATCAATATTTTCATCAAAATATCCGCTTGGCTGTTTTATGATATTCCTGTCTTTTCGAACAGGACTTTTTTGACTTAATCTTAAATCACCTGATTGCGGATTATGGTCGAATTTAAAAAGAATCCTTGCCTCTTTTTCTGCTTTAACAGTCGTAATACCAACGGGATTGCATCCAATATTATTTTTTTCGGAATAGATAATCGTGTATAGCCCTGCAACAATTAAAACTAACCCGATGGCAAATGAAAAGTTAAAAACGCCTTTGTCTTTATCATAAATGATGGATTGAATATCCTTATCACCCCTTTGGATGTTTCTGATTTCGCGATACACAGAAAGGTATAAACCCGTGAGCGAAATAAGGGTAGCAATGCCAATAATTATCCATTTAACCACACAAGTTTCCATACTATTATGTTTGGTTTAATAAAATTGTGATAAAAACTGCAAACAATGATTAAGCAAACGCCGATTTATGGATATTATAAGTTTAAAAAGGATAAATTGTTCAAAGGGTAGCAATTTTGGGGCGATTGCAATGATTACTTTGATATCTGTAATGGTACCTGTTGGAAGAAAGACATGCAAACCGGGTGATTAAAGTTCATAGAAAAATTTAAACAAAATAACTTATCCACACGAAACGATTCGCGCAGTATCGCAGGAAATGATTCGATTTGAAAAACTTGGTATTAGTGCCTTAAAAATAATATTAGTGTGTTTTTTGGCGAAATATTTAAAGCGCGTTTGTAAATATCGAATATCGAATAATGAATAATGAACTCCGAAGTATTGATGCTATTGTATTAGCACTAATATCATCATTGTGTTTTATTCAATTCAATTCTTCTTATTTTTACTTCATTATTCGATATTCATTATTCGATATTCATTATTCAAATCTTTTTTTTTGTTCTGGTTTGTCCAGGTTAGGTTGGTCTGAGTAAGCTACAGTTTCAAAATACTCCTTAACTTTGGCCGGTAAAATAAAAAGAGGAATGGAAGTAAAAAAGTCGCTCAGGTTCGGAAATACCTTCTCAAAACCACGGAATGTAATTGTTACCGCCGTTATTCTTTTTCTCCCGCTTCTATTCCTCGGCACACGAACCAGCCACGACTGGGGCGACGATTTTGCCCAATACATACACCAGGCGGCTAATATTGTCAAAGGTATTCCGCAATCGGAAACGGGTTTCGTTTACAGCCAGGAGAATTACATCGGCCCACAAGCTTACCCGGTCGGTTTTCCGCTTATGCTGGCGCCCGTGTATGCCATCGCCGGCAATAATATGGTTGCTTTCACAAGCTTTATCTCTCTTATATACATCGCGCTTGGATTGCTAATGATGATTTTTTACCGACAGTATTTTTCGTATGTAACGGCTTTGGTGCTGGCTCTTATCTTCCTTTATAATCCTCAGATGATCATTTTCAAACGTGAGGTAATGTCGGATCTGCCTTTTACAGCTTTGCTTGTACTGAATTTTATACTGTATCAGAAATCAAAAACCGGCAACCTGAAGCAAATCATTCTGCTGGCTTTAGTTACAGGTTTTATGCTCGCCGTTCGCCCTGCTGGAATCGTATTTGTGGCAGCTATAGCCATGGAGCAGCTTATACTTTTGATCAGGCATAAAATTACGGTGAAGGATTTTGCCGTTTTCACAGGAAGTATTTTCCTGGTTCCGGTACTGACATATTTTGTTGTTAATTCGCTTATTTTTAAAATCCCTTCGGGCGGCAGCATCCGCGACTACCTGATGTTTTATTATTCGGGCGATTTTATTCAGATTATCCCACTCAATTTTGCACATCACCTCGAAGTTTTCAGGTACCTGTATGTGCCCGAAACGGGAGCTTTTAAAGGTTTTTCGTTGCTGCTGGGTTCTATCATGCTGGCAATGACTTTACTGGGTTTTGTAAAACGATTGCTTAAAGGTGCTGAAGCCACCGAATGGTTTTTTGTTTTTTATGTAATTATGCTGCTGGTATTCCCAAATAATTTTTCGGCCTACAGGCTAATGGTTCCGCTGGGTTTTATATTCCTGTTTTATGCTGCCGAAGGACTAAAAAACATTGAACTGCTGCAACGAATTCCGGCATATAAAAAAGCGGTTGCAGCCGGTGTGCTTGTCATGCTTTTGTTTATGCCCGGCCTTATAAGCATCGCCCGTTCGGGATCGAACATACTTGGTGGGCCGCAGCAGGAATCTTCAATCGAAGCATTTACGTATATCAGTAAAAATATACCCACCGGATCGGTTGTGGTATTTGCAAAACCACGAGCGCTGGCATTGTATGCTGGCTGCAATAGCATAGCCGATCCGTTTACTACAAATCCAACGCGCATTCATGAGCAGGTAACGCAGTCAAAATCCACTCATTTACTTATTCATAGCACACTTACCAGCGAAGCCATGCTGCGTTATTCGCGCGTAATGCAAAGCCGGCTCAGTAAACAATGGGAGAACAAAGAATTTACATTGTACAGGATCAATCCTGTTAATCCTTAAGCACATCGCTGAGTACCTGTACCGATTTCATTTCGCCAAAAGCGGTAATATGAATTTTAATATATTCGAGCATCCGCAACAGCAACTCGCTGCGCGTTTTATGATCCGTTTTAATACTGAAAATTCCTGCATCAATAGCGCTTAGAATTTCGGAGAAGGCATCGCTGAGCGGCGACGAAAAATAATATGGGTGACCTGGAGGATGCGGGCAGAAGTTACCTCCTGTCATATCAAAATAGTTGTTTTTTGAACTAAAATTATTATGCGGATCGAAACCCAGAAACCGCGTTAGCCCGATGGTAAATGCCAGCGGGAAACCAGCAATAGATTCGTTGGTATTATCGAGATTGAGTACCGCTTTTTCAATGAAATAATACAAGTTAGGATCAGCCATTTGTGCCGTGATGGTACGACTTAGCAACTCGCTCATATAAATACTTACTGCTGTTTTAGCCATATCGGTAGCAATAGCATTGAGCTGGTGCTCGCAGGAAGCATCGCGCATTACGCGTAAACTTTCACCTTCTTTATGATTGGCAATGAGTTGAATGATGGAAAGCGGTGCAAAAAGGTTCCGCTTGATCTTCGCTCCTTTTTTTCGTACTCCTTTTGCAATATACGACTGCAACCCCAGCTGCTCAGTGTAAACCCTGGCTATAATGCTGGTTTCGGAATAATCCATACAATGGAGAACTACTCCTTTGGTTGATAAGATCATGGTTTTATAGGGCAATTATAACCACATGGGTATGCATTGTCAGGTTTCGGAATCAGGTAATTGTATGCTTGTTATAAAGCTAAAAGTAAAACCTTATATTTACCTGACAAAGAGTACTTTACCGGCCTTTTTCTGTGAACCGTCGGCATTGGTTACAAAAACAAGGTAAACGCCTGTATTCACCTTTCGGCCTTCCAGATTGTTGCCGTCCCATATTACTTGTCCGCCCTGAGCTTCTGTTTCCCATACCAGCGCTCCGGTTACATCGGTAATTTTTACATTCGACTCAGCAACCAGGTTACTGATGTATATCGGGCCTTTATATTCCGGGCGAACCGGGTTTGGATAAATCACCAGTGAATCGAGGGTGGCAGTTGATTCAACTTTATAGTCTTTGTAAGAAACTATACCCAGCGAAGTAGCAAAATAGACTTCGCCAATGCTCGAAATTTTAATAGACTGGATGGAGTTTGACAGCAGCGGACTGTTTGCTTCGGTAAAATGAAGCAGTTCTTCGGTTCCGTCAGCTGACATCAGAAAAGCTCCTGCTTTGTCGGTACCAAGCCATTTCTCATTGTTTCCATTAACGGCTATTGCAGTAATTGCTTCGGTTTCGAGTAGCGGATGCAGGTATCCTTCTTCTTCAACCATTATCTGCTGTGCATCGAAATCACCTTCACTAAATACATTGCCCGGCGAATAAATAACTGATACACCCTGATCGGAACCTAACCATAGTTGCCCGTCGCGATCTACAGCCATGCTTGCTATGCTTGTACCCGGCAAATTCCCATTTCCGGGAGTACTGGTAAGTTTTTTAAACCTATCGTCAGCTGAGTTATCCAGTGTATTGTTATCGTTGTAAACGAACAAGGCCAGATCGCGCTGCTGAATCCATTTCTGGTTATCTTTATCTATAACAAGAGTTCCTACATCAATGGCAGTTCCCTGCGAACCAAAGTTGTATGATTTCCAATCGCCCGAAGGTTTGCGCACTGATAACACATTGGGTGCTCCATCATTGGTAACCCAAAGGTTGTTATCGCTATCGAAAGCAACTCCTGCTACCCGAAGGTAACCCACACCGAATCCGCTATAATATTGAAGTGAGCTGTTATCAGTAGTATATATTTCCTTAAGTTCACCATCATTAAATTCAAGCAGTCCTTGTCCCCAACTGCCCATAAAAGCGTGGTCAGCATCCAGGGGATCGGCAGCAACACATAAAATATCACGAACCGCGCCCATTTCGGGTGTGGTGGCAGCATTAAATGTACTCCAGTTATTTCCCGTTAAGGTGTAGCATTGGGCTAACCTCGAGAGAGGCGTAAATGAAGCTGTCCTCCCACCGGGAACTGCCCATACATTTTTCCCACTGATATCCATAGCCGAAACAAGGTACGACTTAGGACCGTTAAATATATAATTCGCACCAATCATATCGTTCCCTATACTCCACAAGCCTTCCTCATTATCGGCAACCCACAACTTACCTTCTTTGTCAAACACAGCATCGTTGGGTCTTATCGATCCCGGATTGTAGGAAAAATATTGAGTTTCCTGTGTGCCGTCGGGCTTATAGGTAATAATATTCAGATAATTACTCACAACCAACCGGTCGCCGCTTACACGCATTGAGGTGCGGTTCGAATGATTTCCGGGAACAAAATACGCCCAGCTGCTGCCATTATTTACAAACATAGTATCCGAGTCCCATGAGTTACGGGTTTTATTGGCATATACTTTCCCGCTGAATGAGGTTATAAGATTGAAATTATCGTTAGGGCCGGAAATGGTTACATCTTTGGTCCAGTTAACATAATAAGCCAGATTAGAAGTTGCCAGTGCCGAGTAGATACCTTTTTCGGTAGCTGCATAAAATTTATTATCCGCCTCGTGATATGTGAGTGCTTTTACATCAATCTGCGATCCTGATGGCCCGATGTAATAGGTATCTTTAATTTCTTCCTTTTCAATATCCACCACCACTATACCAAAACCACAAGCCAGGTAAGCCAGTTTATCAATTATCAGTATGCTGTTGATGGTTTTATTACCCAGTATCTGTTTTCGTTTAATATCAGGGATGTTAATTACTTCCATACCTTTTACCAGATCGACATTGGTATTGGTATAAGCCACAACCAATGTATTAAGCTGGCTGCTGTAACCAATACTGCTGATTCCGATATCCGAAAGCCCGTCGGGGGTAACTTTATTTAACCGGTTTAAACTGTTATCTGCTTTATCAAAATAGATGAGGCTATAAGGTGTTGCAGCAAAAATTTTATCACTGGCTTCGGTTACAGCCATGCAGTTGTTGTAAGGAAGATGATCGAGCCATAGACTATAGTTAGTGGTTTGTGCTGTAGCCTGATTTAACAACGATAAAAAGAATAATACGAAAAAGGGTAGTCTGGCTATTTTCATAGAATGGTGCTGTAAAGGTGGTGTAGCATAATAACTCTTCAAAATGAATTTTAGTATATAAGTTTAATCATTGAGTTGATGATAGCTTTGCTTGTAAAAGCTTCTGGTTTGAAGGATGTAGCTAAGTGGATCAGCGAAAAAACATTATTACAACATTTTCGATTTTTTTTTAAAGAATATCTTCATCCTGAAAATTAACATAAAACATAAAGCGCTGGTAATAAGCTTCATAACAATTTATAGTTGATAAATGATTAAACAGAAGGATAGGTTTTTTAAAATATTTATTACCTTCACAACCCAAAAACCACTGAAACCTGACTTAACAAACTGACATACATAACTTTGGTTGTGTCGTAAATGATGTTTTGAAGGGTTCCTATTCTGTTTGAACAAATACCTTCGCAAAGGAAATGATTCACTATTCAGATTATGCCATAGTTGAAGGCCTCCGGCTTAATAGTGATTTTATCATTCGCTATGTGTATAAGGAATTTTTCCCTTCCATTAAATATCTGATCAAAAACAATGCGGGCCTCGAAGAGGATGCTGAAGATGTATTTCAGGAAGCGCTATTGGTAATTTTAACCAAGATAAAAGACGATAATTTTGAATTAAGTTCATCGTTCATCACATACCTGTATTCGATCAGCAAAAACATATGGCTGCAAAGGCTCAAGCGCAAACGTATGACTTACAAAAACCAGGATGAACTTACCCGCTGGCTTGATACACCGGAAGTTGGACTGGAAGTACACTTGGAATATGAGGAAAAATACCAGTCGTTTGTAAGGCAGTTTGAAAACCTGAGCGAAGACTGCCAGAAACTGTTGAAATTGTTTCTCACCAAAATGTCGGCAAAAGAAATTGCTGACAACATGGGTTATAAATCAGAGTTTTATGCCAAAACCAAAAAATATCTCTGCAAGGAAGCATTGAAAAAAATGGTGGAAAACGATCCGGAAATCAAGGAAATAATCGGATAAAATAATTTTTCCTGTACTATTCCTTTATTCATAACCTAACATGTTCCCAAAATACACTTCAAGGGTAGTACATATCGGCAATTTGCCGCTGGGCGGACAATTTCCCATACGGGTGCAATCCATGACCAATACCGATACCAACAATATTGAAGCATCCATAGCACAAAGTATCAGGCTTGTGAACGCTGGCTGCGAAATGATACGCCTTACCGCACAAGGAGTTACAGAAGCCAATAACCTTGCGCTGATTAAAAAAGGACTGAAGCTTAAAGGCATCAGCGTACCTTTGATTGCTGATATTCATTATAATCCACACGCGGCTGAAATTGCTGCCGCTATAGTCGAAAAAGTACGCATCAACCCCGGTAATTATACTGATAAACGCACATCTACCGGAATACTTACCAATAAAGCGTACGACGAAGAACTTGAAAGGATAGCTGAACGCTTGCACCCTTTACTTACAATTTGCAAAAACAACGGCACTGCAATCCGTATCGGCACCAACCACGGATCATTGAGCAGCCGCATAATGGACCGTTACGGAGATACACCCGAAGGAATGGTGGAGAGTGCGCTTGAATTTGGCCGTATTTGTCGGAGCGAAGGATTTATGAACGTTGTTTTATCCATGAAATCGAGCAATGTCCGTGTAATGGTGCAATCCACCCGCTTGCTTGTTGAAAAAATGATGGCCGAAGGAATGAGTTTCCCTGTTCATCTCGGAGTTACCGAAGCCGGTGATGGTGACGACGGGATTATAAAATCTGCTGCCGGAATAGGTACTTTGCTCGAAGAAGGCATTGGCGATACCATACGCGTTTCGCTCACAGGTGCGCCGGAAATTGAAATCCCTGTAGCTCTAGCTATAACTGAACGATATAATGCCGCGAGAATCAGCAATCTGTCAAATTCCGAATCTGCAAATTCAGATCCGGGATACCAGGCAAAGCGCGAAACTATTGCCGTTTCGGGAATCGGGGGGAAGTATCCGGTTGGTGTTATTGTTGAAAAAGCCGGGGCAAATTGTATGGTTGATGAGCAATTTCGTACCACCAACATTCTGCCTGCACACAGCCATCAGTATCTTAACATTGTTGAAGGCACTGCATTTGAGATGAGAAGCCAACTTACCTTGTCCGATTTATCCGGCACAAAACCGCTTGTTCTGAAAAACAGCTATCAAACGGATAAGTTGCTTCGCTTTCAGGTCGACAGCGCTATTGATTTTGGAAGTATGCTTATCGATGGGATTGGGGATGCCATTTGGCCGGAAGCAAAAAATATACATGCTGAAACTGTTGTACATACAAGCTTTGCCATTCTGCAGGCAACCCGCGCCCGGATTACACGCACCGAATTTATTTCGTGCCCTTCGTGTGGACGAACATTATTTGATATCGAAAAAACCTTGCAGGAAGTAAAATCCGCAACCCAACATCTGAAAGGACTTAAAATAGCTGTAATGGGCTGCATTGTAAACGGTCCGGGCGAAATGGCCGATGCTGACTACGGGTATGTTGGAGCGGGTAAGGGCCTGATTACCTTGTATAAAGGAAAAGAAATTATGCATAAAAACATCCCCGAAAGCGAAGCTTTGCAAAATCTTCTGCAGTTAATAAACGAAGGCCTGAAATAGAGTTAATGCACTATATTGTTTACTGCAATCCTGAGTATTTCTTTACATAACAAAATATTTACTCACATGTGAGCCGCGAATATATTTTCATATCTTTGATATTTATACTGGAGTCCGGAAACCACTAAACGGGGCGAATCCGAAAAGCCATACGAGTAATAAAACAATTTAAAAGCGTTTGCACATGGACTATTTTTTCAATCCTTTTTTCTTTGGTTCCATTATTCTGGGAATTTTTTTAATTGTAGCTCAATGGATGGTTTACGAAAAGGCCGGTAAGCCGGGATGGGCCTGCATTATTCCGTTTTATAATTTCATTGTTCTGCTGGAGATTGTCGGCAAACCATGGTGGTGGCTGCTGCTCATGCTAATTCCTGTTGTAAATATAGTATTGGCGATTATAGTTTATCATAACCTTTCACTTTCGTTCGGGAAAACTGCAGGTTTTACAGTTGGTCTGATTTTGCTTTCATTTATATTTTTCCCGATTCTGGCTTTCGGCGAAGCCAAATACCTCGGGCCAGGCGATCCAAAACCTGTTAATCAGGTATAATTACCGAAACGCAAAAAGTGCAGGGAAATTTTGCCAATTATTCCGGAATTCGGAAAGTGTAGTTTTGAAAGTTAATCGGTTATTTTTCTTTTAAATGTACAATTGCTAAAATCCCTTGTGAGGCTAATTGCGTATGAATATTGCGGAGTAAGTTGCTTGCCCTGGTAGTTTTTATAAACAGGTACATCGTACAGGAACGACAAATTCCATAATCCGGCTATAGAATAGGAAATTTGCGGGGTGAAAACCATCAGGAAATATCCTGTGTTGTTTTGTACTTCACCATCCTGAATGTCTTTGCCATGCAACTCGTTACGCAGCTGAGCGATACCAAACAAGCGTTTCGCAATTTTTTTGGAAACGAATAAAGAACTTGAGAAAAGCTTGCCTGTTTGATAATCGTTGATATTAAACCCGTTATACTCAAAACGGCTCAATAAAAATGTACGCAGCGTTAATGGTGCAAATTCCTTGCTCAACAAAAGCGTTCCTGTAAATCCAAACGCATTGGTCGAAGGACGCGCATCCAGATGCAATAACGAACCGTTAGGCGCTGTGGCTGGTTGTCGTGTAAACGGATATTTGATACCGGCTCCCGCTGAAATCTCAATCAGCTTAACCGGATCAATATAAATGCCGTATTTCAGCAAAACGGTTCCGTTGGACATGCCACGCCCGTTGTGGTCGGTGAGCTGAGGGTTATGGAAATTCACAACTTTATTGAAAAAATAACCGGCATCGGCCTGCAAAGTAAAGCGGTGCGACAAACCGTATTCGACTGATAATCCTGCAAAATCATAAAACGCATTGTCCGACATATCTACTGCATCATCCGAAGGATTTGTTCCCTTGTAATAAATATCGGAGAAACTGTGGCGGTAGAAAGAAATAGCCCTTATAGCATTTTTATTCAGCACTCCAACATAGGTTGAAGCCCCTACAGGGCTGCCGGTTGAACAACATTGCGCTTTTATGTCACCTGCTGAAAACAGCACGGCAGCGACGAAAATAAAAAGAGGTAACCTATTCAACACAAGTAACATATACATCCTTCGAGGCCTTGTTATTAGCATTATCTTTTACCTCACAGGTAACTTTAAAAGTTCCTCCATGGCAAATTGTGAACAGCACTTCGGCTCCTGAACCCTCGAAAACACCAAGTTCATTATCACATTTCCATATATAAGTCAGGTTGTTACCTTTTACCGTTGCCGAAACTTTGGTTAACTCAGTTATTTCAATGTTATCTTTTTCGACAACCAGGCTCACGAATTCAATTTTGTCAGTTTGCGCCTGTGGCGCATCATCCTCTTTTTTACAACCTCCCGAAATGGCTATTGTTAACAGTATAATCAGTATAGGGAAGGACTTAATGAGTGAATGTTTTTCCATGTTTACCAGGTTTAATTGGGTTTAAAAGTAAGTTCTTAGCGGGCAATGATGAATTTTCGGGTATGAATTCCGGAAGGTGTTTTCAAACTGAGGAAATACATTCCGGGTGCAGGATGCAATCTTACGAGATCCGTTTTGATCAGGTTAGAGCCATTTCTGACTTCCACTTCGGTTTGGCTGATAATTTTCCCAACGTTATCAAAAACAAGGATTTCAGTAACGTAATTCTTATCAGAAAGGAACGACAAGTTCACCTCATTTCTTGCTGGTGAAGGAAATATGTTTACTTCTTCAAAAAGTTTATCGGATTTTACTGATGTAACCAATCCATCTAAAAACAGGTCGTCGAGCCAGATAAAACTGTTTTTCTTAGGTGATGTGCTACTCGACGAAATCATGATAACAGCCGTGTCGGGAGCCAAAGTACTGCGATATAAAAAAGGAATGGTGAAATCAGTCCACACATGTATCATTCCTGTTGTGTTTTTATACAATGTAGCAATGGTATCACGTTTGTTGAGACTGATGTTCCATTTTGTGAGCCAGGCAGCAATGGTGGCTACATCGTTGTTATAGCCCATAAACTGGTATTTACCTTTAAGTGTTTCGGCGCGCTGGGTGTAAGCGAATCCTGATGCAGGTTGCCATGTGCTTGTATTCAGTTGCCCGCTCACAATAATTCCAGGTGTGATAACGCCTCCGGCATCCTTGGTTGTAAGTTTAGTGTAATAATTTCCTGAAGCTCCCGGAGTTCCTTTTACGGTTGTATAAATAGCGCTGGGGGCAGTTGTGGCGTTCATATTTCCCCAGTGATCCGGGTTTTCGTAACTTCCCATAGAAGTCCAGCTTTCAAAACCAGCGTTGGGAATCTGTGCATTAAGGATAAATCCGGTTAAAACAAAAAGGATGAGTAAGCTTACATTTTTCATATTTATATTTCTGCATTTGTTAAAACAAAAGTATGTCATTACCGGGCTGTTTTTGCCTAATGATTTGTTAAAAAAATATTCAGCTGTTTCTACCATTATGGATAGAAACAGCTGAAAAGTGAAACTATTTCAACACATACCTGAACCCGGCATAAACCGTGGCTCCCACCAGCGGCCCCCACACCATGGACGTATCAAAGTGCGTATGGTAAGGTGCAAAAGCTTCGGTGATAGGATCTTTTTGTGTGAAATTTGTGAGATTTTCGCCACCAAGGTAAACTTCGAAAGCCTTGAATTTGCGTGTTATCTGCGCAAACAATTGCACATATGCCGGCGAATAATCGCCCCGCTGCAACGAAGCAGGCATTTTTTGAGTATCCGGTATCCTTGCTTTCCCGATAAACTGGGTGGTAAAATCGAATTTCCATTTATCGAATTTAGTTGCGTAATTAAGCGAAACTATGCCTTTGTATGCATTAACCATAGGTTTTTGCCGAAGCTCATTGTTTATAGTGGTTTTTACATCACTCACCCTGAAAGCTGCCAACACCGAAAGACGCTTTACAGGTTCAAATGTAATTTGCGCCATATAGCTGTTAGCAAAGGATTGACCATCGAGGTTGTAAAAATATACCGCCGACGGAATGCTGTCGAGGTCGGCAATAACCTGGCTGATAAAACTGGTGCGGTAAGCTTCCAAATCTACCTGTGCTTCACGACCGAACAAACGAAAATCGTGTGTGAGATTAACGCCAAAATTCCAGGCATTTTCCTGTTTTAAATCACTCTCTATGTTTATGATACGCTGACTGGCCATGATGGAAAAATTTTCGGCAAACAGGTTGGCGCTGCGATATCCTTTCCCGGCAGAAGCACGTAACGAAGTTGTTGGTAAAATCTTATACCTGAGATGAAACCGCGGTGTAAAAAACAATCCGTATTTGTTGTGATGATCAGCCCTTATGCCTCCGATAAGAGTAAGGTCAGGTATGGGTGTCCAGTTGTATTCGAGGTAAGCTCCGGGAACAATTTCCTTGCGGTCCATCACGTAAGTAGTATCAGAAAACCTTACAACCGTAAATAAAGTATCCATTGGCTCTGTTATATCCGTCATTCCGATGTCCTGATAAAGATAAGTGTAGTCGCGGCGGAAATAGTCCTCATCATAATTGTCGTAGATAAAACTGAGTCCAGTTGTGATACGATGGTTTTCGTTTCCGCCAAGGGCATCCTGGTATATCAGGTTTCCATAAACACTCTTCTGGGTTGCATCATATTTATTTTCGCCGAAAAAACCTTCCTGAGAATGATAAATTCCTGATACTATTACTGCTACGCTGCGATAGTCGTTAAGGATGATACCGTTTTTCCAGAAACTCTCCAGGCGCTTGGTTCGTAGGTGAAAGCCATAGGTTTCGGCAAGATTACTTATTTTATCGATTTCCGGATTGTAGGTATCCGGATTAAAATCCATATAACCTCCGGTCCGCGTTTCGTCCATGTATTTAATAAGGAAACGCGAATCATATTTACCTGGAATATCATAATCCCAGCGATTTATAAAATTGTAGGTGGTAAGTTTAGGGATATCCATAAACTGATCGTCGTTATTATCGAAAGGTGACTGAAATGTACTGGCATGGCCTAAAACCATTGTACTGAGACGGTCAGTAAGCTTGGTGCCGGCATTGAAATTGGCTTCGAGCCTTCCGTGCTGATTGCCAAACACATTCAGAAAAAGTTTTTCGCTTTCAGCCGGTTTTTTGTATTCGACATTTATCATTCCGGTGGTGGACTCGTAACCGTTCATTACGGATGAAGCACCTTTGGACACACTGATAGCCTCCATCCACGGACCGGGAATATAACCCAGCCCGAATGTAGCTCCCAGGCCGCGTAACAGGGGAACATTTTCGGAAATAATTTGGCTGTAAATGCCTGACAGTCCTAGCATCTGTATTTGTTTAGCACCCGAAATAGCGTCGGCATACATAACGTCAACCGATGAATTTGTTTCGAAACTTTCGGAAAGATTGCAGCAGGCGGCCCGTTTCAATTCCTTGCTGGTGATAACATGCACTTTTCGCGGGTCAAGTTGCGAAATAAAAGTACTGCCAAGATTTCCTTTAACCTCAACTTCCTGAAGCTGGTTAGTGCTTCCGCGCATGGTAATATCAAGGTGGTTAATACCTTTGACGTCGATTGTATCGGTTTCATACCCTAAGGAACTAACTACAATCTGCTGGATTACAATCCCTTTGCGCGAAAGTCTGAATTTGCCTTCGGCATCGGAACTGGTTCCTGTTGTTGTACCTGCCCAGTGAATATTAACACCAGGCAGCACTTCGAGGTGGCCGTGCTCGTCCGTTGCTATTATTTCACCACTTAATGCCTGGGCACTTATATTTCCGGCCATGAATGCGAAAATCAGGACGAATATTATTTTAACAAATGTGTTTGCTGACATGATTTATAAAATTGATCAGAAGTTTACAAATTATTGAAAACTAATTACTTCGATTAGCACAACCAGGTTTTAAACAACATGATGATGTTTCAGAAGTAAATTACTGAAGGGGGAACCCCTTAACAGTTGTAACTGATCAATGGAATACGCTGTTGCGAAAGGAACAGCACGAGCTTTCGACCTGCGAGAGGAACCGGCTGCAAACCAGTATATAAATCAGAAAGAATTTCTTTAGAGAAATTATGTGAATCAGAGAAAATGATAGTATTGGCAATTATTGCAGGCTGTAATAAATTACCAGAGCTAAAAGCATTAATCTGCGACTCGATAGTAAGTTTACTAAAAAAACTAACATTTGAGCAACAACTGTTTTTCGTTAAAACAGGCGAGCTGCTGTTGGAGCGCGAATTCAAAGGATTAGCTTCAACAGCACAACCACAGGAAGTCGATTGCTGAAAACCCAGTTCGGGATATAAGGCTATACTTGATAATTTATCGTGACAATAATGAGCCTGATAGGAAAAACCCGTAACACTAGCTATCACAATCATTGAAAGAACAATGAGTAACGCATTTTTAAAGTATGT
Organism: Bacteroidales bacterium; assembly: GCA_038249705.1. Lineage (GTDB taxonomy): Bacteria > Bacteroidota > Bacteroidia > Bacteroidales > UBA4417 > UBA4417. Next base: position 19,178 of record JBBSDC010000058.1, read on the forward strand.
ATGGATTTGTTTGGCTTTCATATTCATTTAATTGATTGCAAAAGTAATGGTTTTAGTTTGCAATGAGCGAAAAAAATAGTTAATGGCTTGTTAATGGAGCTTAAAAATTGGAAGTATTTTTCGCTTTTCATGGCGCAGAGCGCCACCATACTAAGGCTTGGTTTCCGTTACACTACAACTTCCGCTGCGCTAAAGCTTTTCACTTTTCACTCTTCACTTCCATCTAACAAGAATACTATCAATTGGTTATCAGTCAGATATCACGCATCACTTTCCCTTATTTGAATTTATTTCAATGTATTACAAGATATTTCCTGTTTATGCCATTGCTAAATGGTGTTAGTCTATTTACTATTCCCTATTAAATCGCAGATTATTTCGTATCTTTATACAAACAAATTACAATTCACAATCCTGAATTAAAACTTTTTATCCGCGCACATAGCAATCTTTTCTGGTATACGCCTGATGATAAAAAAGAAGATATCAGTAACGAATTACGGATTGAAACGATAATGAATTACGGAAATATTGATGACATACGGCAACTTGTAAAATTGATTGGAATTGAATGAATAGCTGAAATCTTTTTTAATCTCGAGGGCAGAAAAAAAATGAACTATTATCCCGAAATATACAATTACTTCTCGTTATTTTTAAGAAAATATGCACCACGAAATATTTAATCACCGCCTCCTAATGATTAATTTGGGTTAAACCTGGAATTAATGAGATAAAAGAATACTTTTCACTCTTTGTCACCTTGAGTGCTGGAGAAGGGCATTTTTCACTCTTCACTTTTCACTATTCGCTTTACATGGCGCAGTGCGCCACTATGCTAAAGCTTGGTTTCCGTTACATCCAACTTCCGCTGCGCTAAAGCTTTTCACTCAAAACCCCGCTTACTACATTGAGGCTTTGTGGCAGGATGTTGAAAACAAAAGGAGTATGACCCAGAGATTCGCCATCAGCTTCGAGGAACATGGGTGGCTCAGAGTGAATGATAATTTTTGATGACCGGAATGTGCTGACTTCGGGCAAACGGGTAAAACTGCCATCGAAAAGTTTTATAATATTACGGATGATCTTGAATTTCCCTATCGGTTTTATCAGCGTCATATCAAACAAACCATCATCAGGCAGTGCATCAGGCGCCTGTTTCATCCCACCACCATTATACTGGCATATTCCGACGCTCATGCTAAAAATATCAGATGCAATCTTCTCGTTATCAAGAAGTATGGTAACCTTGGTGACGGAATAACTGAAGAGGCTGGACAAGATATTATAAACATATGAAAGGGGATTGCTCTTGCCTTCGTCTTTTTGTTTATTAGTTTTTTTTGCAACCAGGGCATCAAAACCCATCCCGGCCATATTGATAAAATATCGGGTAATTTCTTTCCCGTCGCCGGAGATATATTTTATAGTTCCGGTATCCTGCGTAAAGATTTTCCTTTTTTTAATCAGTTTTATTGCCTGTTTGTAATCGCCGGGGATGTTGTACATGCGGCACCAGTCGTTGCCGGTTCCAACCGGAATCATAGCGAGGGTTATTTCGTTTGTTGGAACATGCGCCTGAGTAAAAATGCCGTTAACTACTTCGTTTAAAGTACCGTCGCCACCTACTACAATTATATTCCGGTACCCGTTTTCGATGTATTTACGTGCCAGGATCACAGCATGGTTACGGTGCTCGGTGAACACATTGGTAAATTCAATACCGGCAGCAGTAAGTTGAGCGGCTATTTCGAGCCAATCCTTTTCCCCTTTGCGTTTTCCGGCATTGGGATTAACGATTACGAACCATTCCATAGCGTAAGATTAGGATGAAAATACTGGTTTTGGAAGGCGAAAGATAGGAATAATCTTTTGAAAGATGCTAGAATTTCAAAATACCAAAGCCCATATCCCAAGGTCCAAAGCTCTGACTCGTCCTGAAATTTGTTTACAGTTGAATGATTTTGTACCCCTCTGTCCTTCGGACATCTCCCCTTGAAAAAAGGGGAGAACCTCCAGTCAAAATCTTCTAACTCCTTGTCGGCTCTCGCAAACTATGACTCGTTCTGAAAGTTGTTTA
>JBBSDC010000059.1:0-21251 GCA_038249705.1 Bacteroidales bacterium
CATAAATAAGTAGTTTGTTTTCTTCCCGATTTTCATATCGGGATTAATTGTTTAAAAATACTTTGTTTATTTAAATCTTAAAATTCATGGCTTTGGCTTCACAAAAAACTGAACGGACTAGCTTCGCGACATCCAAAATTCAGGCCGTTTACCCTGATTTCCTCGAGGTACAAATAAAGTCTTTCCAGGACTTTTTCCAGCTGGAGACTAATCCTGACAATCGTATAAATGAAGGCCTTTTTAAGGTCTTCTCGGAAAATTTTCCGATTACCGATGCCAGGAATAATTTTGTTCTGGAGTTTCTCGATTATTTTATTGATCCTCCACGATATTCCATTGAGGAGTGCATCGAAAGAGGGCTGACCTACAGCGTACCTCTTAAAGCAAAATTAAAACTCTTCTGTACTGATCCGGAACACGAAGACTTTGAAACCATCATTCAGGATGTATACCTGGGAATGATCCCGTATATGACTCCTAAAGGCACCTTTGTTGTAAATGGTGCCGAACGTGTGGTTGTTTCTCAGTTGCATCGTTCACCCGGAGTATTTTTCGGTACAAGTTTTCATACCAATGGCCAGCAATTGTACTCGGCCAGAATTATTCCTTTTAAAGGATCGTGGATGGAGTTCACAACTGACATCAACCACGTTATGTACGCGTACATCGACCGGAAAAAGAAATTGCCAGTCACAACGCTTCTCAGAGCTATAGGTTTTGAAAGCGATAAGGACATTCTCGAAATCTTTAACCTCGCCGAAGAGATTAAAGTTAGCAAAGCCGGTCTGAAAAAATACGTTGGCCGCAAACTCGCTGCTAGGGTACTCAGAACCTGGATAGAGGATTTCGGAGATGAAGATACAGGTGAAGTTGTTTCAATCGAACGTACTGATGTAATTATTGACCGCGAAACTGTACTCGAAAATCAGCACATCGATTTGATTGTTGATGCAGGCGCAAAATCAATCTTATTGCACCGCGACGATATCAACTCCCAGGACTATTCCATTATATTCAATACCCTTCAGAAAGATACTGCTAACAGCTCAAAAGAAGCTGTTGAATATATATACCGCCAGTTGCGTAATGCCGAACCACCTGATGAGGAAACAGCACGTGGCATTATTGAGAAGTTGTTCTTCTCCGACAAACGTTACGATCTTGGTGATGTAGGCCGTTATCGTATAAACAAAAAACTGTCACTTGATATTCCACTCGAAACGAAGGTTCTTACTAAAGAAGATCTTATTTCGATTATTAAATACCTTATAGGACTTATAAATTCGAAAACTGAGGTTGATGATATCGATCACCTCAGCAATCGCCGTGTTCGTACTGTTGGTGAGCAGTTATACAACCAGTTTGGTGTAGGTTTGGCCCGTATGGCCCGTACCATCAGGGAACGTATGAATGTACGTGACAATGAGGTGTTTACTCCAATGGATTTGATTAATGCCAAAACATTATCGAGTGTTATTAACTCATTCTTTGGTACAAACCAGTTATCCCAGTTCATGGATCAGACCAACCCGCTTAGTGAAATTGCTCACAAGCGCCGGGTTTCTGCATTAGGACCTGGAGGACTTTCCCGTGAAAGAGCTGGTTTCGAAGTACGCGACGTTCACTATACTCACTACGGAAGGCTCTGTACCATCGAAACTCCTGAAGGCCCAAATATAGGTCTGATTTCTTCTTTATGTGTTTTTGCCAAAATCAATAAACTTGGTTTTATCGAAACACCCTATAAAAGCGTTGTCGGAGGTAAAGTTGACCTTGCCGAAACCATGTATCTGAGCGCTGAAGAAGAAGAGAATAAGATTATTGCCCAGGCTACCACACCAATGGATGATCTTGGTAATTTCGCTGATGACAAAGTTAAAGTGCGTTACCTGGCCGATTATCCTTTGATTGAAAAAGAAAAAGTCGATTTAATTGATATTGCTCCTAACCAGATTGCTTCGATTGCAGCTTCGCTCATTCCATTTCTTGAACATGATGATGCTAACCGTGCACTTATGGGATCGAACATGATGCGTCAGGCTGTTCCTCTCCTTAATCCGGAAAGGCCAATTGTAGGTACTGGTATCGAAGCACGGGTTGCCCAGGATTCGCGTGTACTTATCAACGCTGAAGGCGATGGAATAGTTGAGTATGTTGACTCAGTGCAGATAGTAATCCGTTATGCCCGTCTCGAAGAAGAAAGACTTGTTAGCTTCGATGATGATTTGAAAGTATATAACCTCACCAAATTTTCGCGTACCAACCAGAATACCTGTATTAATCTCAGGCCTATTGTTCGCAAAGGTGATAAGGTTAAGAAAGGACAGGTGTTATGCGAAGGATATGCAACCCAGGCTGGTGAACTAGCTTTAGGCCGCAACCTGATGGTAGCATTTATGCCGTGGAAAGGGTATAACTTTGAGGATGCAATTGTGATTTCCGAACGCGTTGTAAAGGAAGATATTTTCACTTCCCTTCATATTGAAGAGTTTACACTCGAAGTTCGTGATACCAAACGTGGTGTTGAGGAATTAACAAATGATATTCCAAATGTAAGCCAGGAAGCCACCAAAGATCTCGACGAAAGTGGATTAATCCGCATTGGCGCTGAGGTTAATGAAGGCGATATACTTATTGGAAAAATTACTCCGAAAGGGGAAAGCGATCCTACACCGGAAGAAAAACTTCTGCGCGCAATATTTGGCGACAAAGCTGGTGATGTGAAAGATGCTTCTTTGAAAGCGCCTCCATCCATGAAAGGAGTTGTTGTTGATAAAAAACTTTTCTCAAGAGTTATTAAGGATAAAAAACTTAAAGCTAAGGAGAAAGATATGGTGAAGGAGCTTGACGAGGAATTTACGAAAAGTACTGCTGAACTTAAGCAGAAACTTGTAGATAAACTTACTGTTCTGGTTAGTGGAAAAACATCGCAAGGTGTTTACAATAACTTCAAGAATGAGATGGTTCCCAAAAAGGTGAAATTTACCCAGAAAATGCTTATGGGTATTGATTTCATCAATGTTAATCCGAACAAATGGACTACCGATAAGGATGTAAATGAGTTAATTAAACAACTCATTAATAATTACATTATCAAGTACAAGGAAATTCTGGGTGTATATAACCGCAGGAAGTTTGTTGCAACTGTAGGTGACGAATTGCCTAATGGCATCGTTCAGATGGCAAAAGTTTATGTGGCTAAAAAGCGTAAACTGAAAGTTGGTGATAAAATGGCAGGCCGCCACGGGAATAAAGGTATTGTTGCACGTATTGTTCGTGAAGAAGATATGCCTTTCCTCGAAGACGGAACACCTGTTGACATTGTCCTCAACCCACTTGGTGTGCCTTCGCGTATGAACCTCGGACAGATTTTCGAAACCGTATTAGGATGGGCCGGGGCTAAAACCGGAACACATTTTGCTACCCCGATTTTTGATGGTGGTTCTATCGAGCAGATCAACGAACTCATGGTAAAGGCCGGTCTACCTGAAAATGGTAAAGTTTACCTTTATGATGGCGGAACTGGTGAAAGGTTTGACCAAACAGCAACTGTAGGTTATATTTACATGCTGAAACTTCATCACATGGTTGATGACAAAATGCACGCACGTTCAATCGGACCATATTCACTTATTACACAGCAGCCACTTGGAGGTAAAGCTCAGTTTGGAGGCCAGCGTTTCGGTGAAATGGAAGTATGGGCGCTCGAAGCATATGGGGCGGCCAACATACTGCAGGAAGTACTTACTGTTAAATCCGATGATGTTGTCGGCAGGGCAAAAGCATATGAAGCTATTGTAAAGGGCGAAAATATGCCAATCCCGGGTATTCCTGAATCATTCAATGTACTTGTTCACGAACTCAGGGGCTTAGGCCTCAGCGTAAGCTTCGAATAAATACTCATCAGCCTCAAAGCATCATGTTGTTATCTGCAACATGATGCTGATGTTGGCTAACGTTTATTTATAGTGTAACAAAAGTAATTTTAATCGTTAATCCTTTCTTGATATATGGCTTTCAGAAAAGAAAATACAGCCGCTAATAAATTTTCCAGGATCAGGATAAGCCTCGCTTCGCCTGAATCAATTTTGGAAAGATCAAGTGGTGAAGTACTTAAACCCGAAACTATAAACTACAGAACATATAAACCTGAAAGGGATGGTTTGTTCTGTGAACGCATTTTTGGTCCTGTGAAGGATTGGGAATGTCATTGCGGGAAATACAAACGCATCAGGTATAAAGGCATTGTATGCGACCGTTGCGGTGTTGAAGTAACGGAGAAAAAAGTTCGCCGCGAACGTATGGGTCACATCCAATTGGTTGTTCCCGTAGCACATATCTGGTATTTCCGTTCATTACCTAATAAAATCGGAGCCTTACTTGGTGTTCCTTCGAAGAAACTGGATTCAATTATATACTACGAAAGGTATGTAATTATTCAGCCAGGTGTACTTGCAAGTGAAGGGCTCAAAACCCTTGACTTTATTACAGAAGAAGAATATTTCGATTTCCTGGATAAACTTCCGAAAGATAATCAGTATCTTGACGATAGCGATCCTAATAAATTCATCGCCCGTATGGGTGCTGATGCATTAGTGGATTTACTTGCCCGTTTGGATCTGGATCAGGTTTCATATGACCTCAGGCACAAAGCAAATACCGAAACTTCCCAGCAAAGGAAGATGGAAGCGCTCAAACGTCTGCAGGTATATGAATCATTCCGCGATGCACAAACACGTGGAGAGAACAAACCAGAGTGGATGATTGTGAAAGTTGTTCCGGTAATTCCACCAGAACTCCGCCCATTGGTTCCTCTGGACGGCGGACGTTTCGCAACCAGTGATTTAAATGACTTATACCGTAGGGTTATCATTCGTAACAATCGTTTGAAACGTCTTATCGAAATCAAAGCTCCGGATGTAATCATGCGTAACGAAAAGCGTATGCTTCAGGAAGCTGTTGATTCACTTTTTGATAATTCGCGTAAAGCAAGTTCAGTGAAAACTGAATCGAACCGCGCCCTTAAATCATTGAGCGATAGCCTTAAAGGAAAACAAGGACGCTTCCGTCAGAATTTGCTTGGTAAACGTGTTGACTATTCAGGTCGTTCGGTTATTGTTGTAGGTCCTGAACTGAAACTCCACGAATGCGGTCTTCCTAAAGATATGGCTTCGGAGTTGTTCAAACCTTTTATTATCAGGAAGATGCTTGAACGCGGTATAGTAAAAACCGTAAAATCAGCCAAGAAAATTGTTGATCGTAAGGATCCTGTAGTTTGGGAAATTCTTGAAAATATCCTGAAAGGACATCCTGTTATGCTCAACCGCGCTCCTACACTGCACAGGTTAGGTATTCAGGCTTTTCAGCCAAAACTGATTGAGGGAAAGGCTATTCAGCTTCACCCCTTAGCTTGTACGGCTTTCAACGCCGACTTCGATGGTGACCAGATGGCTGTGCATTTACCACTTGGCAATGCTGCAATTCTGGAAGCTCAGATTCTGATGCTTGCTTCGCATAATATTCTTAATCCAGCCAATGGTGCTCCTATTACAGTACCATCACAGGACATGGTTTTGGGTCTTTATTATATAACCAAAGGCCGTAAAACAGAACCTGGTCATATCATGAAAGGTGAAGGAATGAGATTCTATTCGCCTGAGGAAGTTATTATTGCCTATAATGAAAAACGCATTGACCTACATTCGTGGATTAGCGTCAGGATCCCGGTTGAAGAAAATGGTGTTAAAATTGAAAAATTAACTGAAACTACGGTTGGTCGTGTCTTATTCAATCAGGTAGTTCCGGAAGAGTATGGATTTATCAACCAGCTTTTAACTAAAAAATCACTCCGCGATATTATCGGCGACTTGTTAAAGAAAACCGGAACAGCCAAAGCTGCCCGTTTCCTCGATGATATTAAGAATATGGGATTTACGATGGCTTTCAAAGGAGGACTTTCGTTTAATCTCGGTGATGTGGTTGTTCCAAAACTTAAAGAAGAGCTAATTCATAAAGCAAATCTCGAAGTGGAAGAAGTAATGAGTAACTATAACATGGGATTCATTACCAACAACGAGCGATACAACCAGATTATTGATATCTGGACCCATACCAACTCTAACCTAACAAAAAAGGTTATGACAGATCTGGCAACTGACAATCAGGGATTCAATCCTGCTTATATGATGCTTGATTCAGGAGCCCGTGGATCAAAAGAACAGATCAGACAGCTTTCAGGTATGCGCGGACTTATGGCCAAACCTCAAAAATCAGGTGCAACTGGGGGTGAAATTATCGAGAATCCGATTTTATCAAACCTTAAAGAAGGTCTATCTGTACTTGAATACTTTATCTCTACTCACGGTGCACGTAAAGGTCTTGCCGATACTGCTCTTAAAACTGCCGATGCCGGTTACCTAACCCGTCGTTTGGTTGATGTGGGTCAGGATGTAATTATTTCGGAACCTGATTGCGGAACATTACGCGGACGTGTTACTTCGGCATTGAAGAAAAATGAAGAACTCGTTGAATCACTCTACGATCGTATTCTTGGTCGTGTAACCTTACACGATATTTACCATCCTCACACAGGTGAACTTATTGCTTCAGGCGGATCAGAGCTTACTGAGGAAATTTGTGCAATTATCGAAGAATCGCCAATTGAATCTGTTGAAATTCGATCAGTACTAACATGCGAATCGAAACAAGGCGTTTGTGCGCGTTGCTATGGACGTAACCTGGCAACAGGACGTATGGTTCAAAAAGGTGAAGCTGTTGGTGTTATTGCTGCACAGTCGATTGGTGAGCCTGGTACACAGCTTACACTCCGTACTTTCCACGTTGGTGGTGTTGCCGGCGCAAATATTGCATCGGCTTCCCGTATTGTTGCCAAGTATAGCGGTGTTATTGAAATTGACGAATTACGATCAGTTGAATATATTAATAGCGAAGGTCGTATTTACCAGATCGTTTTAGGACGATCAGCCGAAATGAGGATTATTGATCCTCAAACAAGCATTATTCTTGCCTCCGCACATATTCCATATGCTTCGAACCTTTATTTCGCAAATGGAAGTGATGTTAAAAAAGGCGATCTGATTGCTGAATGGGATCCATACAATGCAGTTATTTTATCCGAAGTGGAAGGTAAACTCTTGTTTGATAATATCACAGAAGGGGTTACTTTTAAAATAGAAGCTGACGAACAAACTGGCTACCAGGAGAAGATTATTATCGAATCGCGTGTTAAAGCTAAAAATCCTTCAATAAAGATTGTAACTGCCGACGGAGACGAAATTAGAAATTATGACCTTCCGGTTGGATCTCACTTACAAATTGAAGAAGGCAAAACTATCAAAGCAGGGGATGTATTGGTTAAAATACCTCGCGCTGTTGGTAAAACAGGTGATATCACAGGAGGTTTGCCTAGGGTAACCGAGTTATTCGAAGCACGTAATCCTTCCGATCCTGCTGTTGTTTCCGAAATTGACGGAGTTGTATCGTTCGGTAAGAAATTGAAACGTGGTAACCGCGAGATTATCATAACTTCCAAAACCGGTGAAGAACGCAGCTACCTTATTTCAACTTCCAAGCAGATACTAGCTCAGGAAAATGACTATGTACGTGCCGGTACACCTCTTTCTGATGGTGCTATAACACCTGCTGATATTCTGGCAATTAAAGGCCCGATGAAAGTACAGGAGTATATCGTAAATGAAATTCAGGAAGTATATCGTTTGCAGGGTGTGAAAATTAATGATAAACATTACGAGGTGATTGTTCGCCAGATGATGCGTAAAGTTGAAGTAGTGGATCCCGGCGATACTAAATTCCTTGAAGGAGAACTGGTAAACAAGATTGATTTCAATGATGAGAACGACTGGATCTTTGGTAAAAAGATTGTTATTGATCCGGGCGATAGTGCTAACATGAAACCAGGACAGATAATCAGTGCACGTAAACTTCGCGATGAAAATTCGCTGTTGAAACGCCGTGATAAACATCAGGTTGAATCGCGGGATGCAAACTCAGCAACAGCCAAACAAGTACTTCAGGGTATCACCAGGGCATCGTTGCAGGTTCGTAGCTGGATTTCAGCAGCTTCTTTCCAGGAAACAACAAAGGTTCTCACCCAGGCTTCTATTCAATCGAAAAGTGATGAACTGCTCGGCCTGAAAGAGAATGTTATTGTTGGCCATTTAATACCGGCAGGAACAGGATTGCGCGAATACGAACATCTTATCGTGGGTTCACGCGAAGAGTATGATCGCATGCTGGCTTCAAAAGCAGAGTAATAACTGATCAAACTAATAAAATGGGGAAACTGCATCATCAAAACTGATCGGTTTCCCTATATTTTTAAACATTTAAGAAACTGGCATTCTGTCAAAAAAAAATATAAAGCAATGAACGACCCCAAAAATCCAAACCAAAACCAGATAAATATTGAGCTTTCTGATGAAGTAAGCGAAGGTATTTATTCAAACCTTGCTGTAATCACACATTCCAATTCAGAATTTGTTGTTGATTTTATAAAGCTGATGCCTGGTGTTCCAAAGGCTAAGGTAAAATCGCGTATCATTCTAACACCGCAACATGCAAAGCGCTTATACCGTGCATTAAAAGAAAATATCGGTAAATTTGAAGCAATGCATGGAGTTATTAAGGAAACTGAAGGTGGTGATTTCCCTTTCCAGCTTAGTGGTCCTGCCGGCCAGGCATGATAATTGCGAAAAGCATAAAAAAAGAGGTTTCCTTATCGAAACCTCTTTTTTTATGCTTACCGGTTAACAAGGTATCTGTATATGAGATACGATTGTTCGTTATCAAGTTTCGCTTTGGGAGCCATTTCGTTGAGGGCTCTTTTCCAATCAACGTTTGATCGGCTGCTCGGGTTATGCAATTTGTGGCATTTACCACAATTGTTAACATACAGGTCGTGGCCTAGTTGGAGTTCCGAAAGTGAGGCTTGCTCAACTTTGTTTACGTTTTTTTCGGTTGGGACATAGAGCTGTGAAGTACATGCAACGGCAGCTACAAAAATTAAGGCAATAAAAATAGGCTTCATGAGTAATGATTTTGTTTTGAAGGGTAAAAGTATGAATTTTCGGGGAACCTTACATGCAGATTGGTTATTAATGCGCTTTGATTTCTGTTTTAACACATGATGAGCTGGAAATAGCATACATTGTTGGATAAAATTATCCTGATTGGTAATAAGAAAAGCTCTTGATTTTATGAATAAAAAAAACAGTAACTTCACTAATGAAGTTACTGTTAGTTGTAACGCAGCGTAATGCTAAAGCAAAAATTGACTTAAACGTTGAATAAGGAGTTAACGATTGGATCGTTTTTGCTTGTTCTGTCATCAATACGTTTATCCATCATCAGAGGATAAACACACTCGTCAATTAAAGCCTGGCTTGTGCGTGTTGTAACTTTGTAAGCACGGCCGGCAGCTGAAGTTGATTCGTACGAGAAATCCCATCCAAGAACCATAACCCTGATACCACGGCTGTTAATTTTTTTAATAAGTGGCACATAATCTGTATCACCTGCAATGATAACAACTACATCCAGTTGTTTAACCAGACTGAGTTCGTAAGTTTCGAGTGAAAACCATACATCAATACCTTTTTCTTCAGCTTCACCTGTGCGTGAATCCACTAATAAAGGATAATTGTGCGTAGTGATACCCTCGTACATGAAAATGTCGTCAATACGACGCTCATTTGTCATTTGTGTCAGACGGTAGGCTTCATCAGGATACTTTTTCTCGAGTTGACTGGTTGAATACCGACCACGGAACCAGTGAGTTTCAACTACCTGACAGTAACGTTTTTCTGTGTTTTCGAGTTTTGAAACTTCATCACGCAGAAACTCTGCAAGCCCATTAAAGTTAATTGTGCTTTTGCGTTCATGATGGTATCTGTAATAAGAATTAACTTTCAGAAAGAAAGTACCATCAATGAATAGTCCGATTTTTTTGATTTTCTCTTCCATCTAAATGATGTATAAATAATTACACTAAAAAGGTTGTGATATAAAATCTGCTCAAATAACAGCAACCTTGAAAAATTGTTCAATTTCTTCAAAAGTAAATGTAAAAAATTTATGAGTCTGGAAATGGCATAATATTTTTCACGGAGATTGCAGCTCATACTTTCTCTGAAGAAGCGCAAATGTAGTCACATTTTATTAAAAACCAAATTTTATAAAAAAAAACCTTACCACTTGTAATTTAAGAAATTACAGCTATCAGCGGCTTGTAGAGATTTTGACTGAATTTCTGTTAAGATTATTTAACATTTGCAATTTATTGTTCTTAAATGACTGAGTAAGCCTTTATTATAAGATATTCAATAGGCTTTTTCTGAAAGGATTTTGAGATATCCAGATGATAAAATTTATGAAGGAGATTTTTGCGTTTGGAAAGCACCTTACATAAATATTCGAATTCGGGGTTTAGCTTTACTTCATTTTATGCGACCAGCTGTATTCCCCACTGTTTTCACGGGTTGTAGTACTATAGCTTATCTGTGTGTCGATACGCAGTCTTGTAAAATAATCGCGATTAGATAGTGTGAAATACAAACTGCCAACAGTAGGTTTATCCGTATCTCTGAAATTTAGCCATAATTCACGTGGCTGGCCTATCCAGATTCCGGTTATTTTGGTTATTACTGAATTTTTCCGGATTAATGTTTTGCCGTTTTTTTCAAAAACATATTCCCATTCGCAACCATATATTGCCTGTCCACTGGGTTGTAATGCCGGCAGATACCAAATGCTGATAGTTTTGTCAGAATTTTGATACGCGAAAGAATTGTAAAACAGATTGCTGGTATCGCGGACTAATTGAAATTGCTTTTCAGCCTGTGTTAATGCCATACCCATACCCTGGATCATTGACGTATCATAACTGCCTTTGAAATCGGAAATCTGGTAAAGAGAGTCTGATTGCTGATGATGAATAATCCCGAAGCTTTCGTTGTCACCTTTTCCTCCAACAATGAACCAATTAGAATTTTGATTGTAACTATACCACAAAGGAACATTTTCCTCTGGCTGATGGATGTATTTTTCGGAACCCATTTGTGTGAAATATTCATATTCAATAAGCCAGTTTGCGAATTCGAGGTGGTCGGCAAATTGTGCTGTGTCGAACTGCTGTGCGGCAGTCTGCGCATTTATTCGTGCTTCTAAAGCCAGTATCAAAACAACCAGTGCAAGTACTTTATTCATTCCAGTATGAAATTTTATTTATTTAAATGTATAGAAAATTGCAAATGAAAAATCTAGGCGGGAGATGTTCTGGTAGTCCTTTTCGTCAAGTTCAATAACTTCCTGAGAGGTGCCATTATCCTGTGTAAATTGCTTCAGAAAAGCACGGATATAGTTAGTCTGAAATCCTAAACTCAGGTTTGGAATTACATCATAACTTATGTTCAGACTGGTTGATAATCCGGGTAATGATCCTTTAATCATTGATTCTTCGCCCACTGCTTTCCCAATATTTCTAAAGAATAACCAAGCAGGTCCAATACTCCCTATAACAGATAGTTTATTATCAAGTAAAGGCAATATGCCAAATACCAAAGGCGAAAGAGAGTGAATGCTCATGTTACTCGAGATGTCGATGTAATAAACCTGTGAAAAAATCTGCAAAACAATACTATCAGCTTCCTTTCGCGTATTAAACCGGGTATATCGCGCACCTACTCCTACATATTCATTAATGAAATAGTCTGTTTCGAAACCATAATGCCATCCGGAACGAAGTTGGTTATAAAAATCTTGTATTTCCGGAGCCAGACTGTCGGGTGCAGATTCGATAAGTAAACTTGACCCGGCATATGCCCCAATATTAAATCTTCCTGATTTTGTAACCGGAAAGAGATTAATTTGCTCCTGAGCCTTTAGAGTGCAGAACGCAAAACTGATGAGAAAAATTAAAATTCCGGTTTTATACATGTATCAGAGCAAACATTTACACTATTTCAGGTTACTATAAATAATAACGCAATCGGCTACTAAATAGTTTTAGTAGGATCAATTAAAAAAAACGGCCTCTACCTGAGAACCGTTTTCCGAAATGTATTATTATTTGCTTTTATCAGGTGGGGCAGGAACTGTGGGTTTGGCTTTATATTGTTTAAGTTCGTCGAGTATAACTTCAATAGCCTTGTTTAGCTGGTCGTCAATTCCTTCGTACTCCCTTGCAGGATCATTGTCAATTAAAATATCAGGTTCAACACCTACTCCCTCAATTATCCATTTGCTCTCGTCAGCTGAATAGCTTGCAAATTCAGGTTTACGTAAATCGGCGCCATCAATAAACGGCAGCGAGCCTCTGATGCCCACAACTCCACCCCAGGTGCGGGTTCCAATCACTTTTCCTAACTGATGTTTTTTGAAACCATAAGGGAAAAGGTCGCCATCAGATGCGGAATAATTATTTATAAGTAACACTTTCGGGCCAAGCATCATTTTGGTAGGTGTCTGACTGGTAAGCTCAACATTACGGGCCGTGTTGCTTCTTTGAATCTCGCGGCTTAACCGTTCTATAATCATTGGTGAAACATTGCCTCCGCCATTTCCACGGTCGTCAATAATCAGGGCTTTTTTTGCCAGTTGGGGATAAAAATATTTAACAAACTCGTTTAAACCTTCCGCGCTCATATCGGGGATGTGGATATACCCGACTTCACCATGGGTTGCTTTATCCACTTTGCGGATGTTATTCTGCACCCAGGTGTAGTAATAGAGTTTCGATTCGTCGTTAACAGGCACCACCAGTACTTTACGTCCGCCTTCTGCCGGTAATGAGTTTAAAGTCAGTTCCACATTTTTACCTGATTTGTTAATTAACAATGTATTGATATCAGCAATGTCCTTAGTCGATTTTCCATTAACGGAAGTAATAAAATCGCCTTTGGCTGCGCCTACGCCAACTTCGGTAAGTGGTGAGCGCATATCGCGATTCCAGTTGGCTCCCTGCAACAAACTATCGATGCGGAAATACCCCGACTCATGTTTGCTTAACCTTGCGCCTAATAAGCCAAGGTTTATTTTTTCGATCGGTTTGCGTTCACCGCCGTTAATATATGCATGACCAACACTCAACTCGGCAATCATTTCGCCGATAAGGTAAGTAAGGTCATTGCGGTTGTTTACATAGGGCAGCATTACGGCATATTTGCTGTGCATCGCTTTCCAGTCAACGCCATGCATATTGGGTACATAAAAGAAATCGCGCATCTGTCGCCATGCTTCATCATATATCTGCTTCCATTCCTGCTTGTTGTCGATCCATATTTTCAGGTCTGACATGTCAATATATTTTTCGGTACTGATTTTCGACGATGGCAAATCGATCATAGCATACCTGCTAAGCTGGCGGACCAACATTTTCTTCCCGTTTGCAGTAATATCGAACGAAATATCGGAGCCCAGTTCTGTTTCTTTTTTCTGTTTCAGATCGTAAACTTTGGCCGACATGCCTTTATCATTGGCCATGTTATAGTAGATTTTGTCTTCGACTGACCAAAGGTTCCAATAATTGCCCGCTTCAACAGGTATTTCGATAATCCGTTGCTGAATACCTTCAATGTCTATTTTAACAGGTTTGGCAGGTGATTCGGACTCCTTGTCTTTTTTAGCCTCTTTGCCTGTTTTTTTATTTTTTTCAGATTTTTCAGATTTATCTTCATCAGCTTCCTTAATTTCATCCATTTTAACTTCATCGTTTGATGGAGCAAATGGCGAAGGTGTATCTTTTTCGAGAGTAACAAGGTATAACTTGGTCATGTTCTGGTAAGCGAAATTCCATTCCACATTGCTGTAAATCGGACTGAAGGTGCGGTCGGAAGTAAAAATCAGGTATTTCCCGTTACGTGAAAATACAGGCTGATCGGACGAAAACCACTCATCAGTTACCGGATATGTTTTTTTATCTTCACAATTGAAAAGCATCACTTGTTGCATCCCGTTTTCGGAAGTCTGGCTATAAGTTATCCAGCGGCTGTCAGGCGACCAGTCGAAGTTGCTGTATTCCCAAACTTTTGACTTATCTACGAGCGTTATCTTTTTAGTCTCAATATCAACATATTGCAAACGAAGCAACTTGTCGTTCCAAAGTATTTTTTTGCTATCGGGCGACCATCGGATTGAGAATTTGTACGTATCGGCACCTGTTGTTAGCTGCACTGCCGGTTCGCTGCCGTCCTGTTTAGTGATATAAATTTCGTACTCGCCGCTTGCATCACTCAGATAAGCTATCCATTTACTGTCGGGCGACCATATAGCTTCCCGGTCGTGAGCATTGCTGCTTGAGGTAAGGTTCCGTGTAATTCCTTCTTTTACCGGAACGCTGAAAATATCGCCGCGTCCACTTGCTATCACCCTGTTGCCATCGGGCGAAGGATTTACCGAAGCCAGGAAGCGTGTTGCATCTTTCAGCTCATTGCGCGAAGTGTTGAAATCGTCGGCAATTTGAACCGAAACCTTTGTTGTAACTTGTGTTCTGATATCGAAAATATAGATGAATCCGCCATTTTCGTAAATAATCCGGTTATCGCCGGCCGAAGGAAATTTAATGTCGTATTCAGTGTAATTGGTAACTTTCCGGGTTTGATTGGTTTTAAGGTTGTAGCTGAAAAGATTCATAGTGCGGTCGCGGTCGGAACAGAAATAAATTTCGTCGCCAAACCACATCGGGAAAATATCCTGTGCACTGTCAGAAGTTATATTTCGGGTTGTTTTTGATGCAAAATCATAAATCCAGATATCATCGGCCATTCCACCTTTATAATATTTCCATGTACGGAATTCGCGGAAAACCCTGTTGTAAGCCATTTGCTTTCCATCAGGTGAATAAGAGCAAAACCCACCGGCCGGAAGCGGAAGTTCTTTTGACATACCACCTGCTACAGGCACTGTAAAAAGCTGGCCGATAAAATCGTTAAAGGTTTGCTTGCGCGATCGGTAGATGATATTTTTACCGTCAGGAGTCCATCCCATTACAATATTATTTGGACCCATGCGGTCGCTGATATCATCACGACCAAGCGTAGCAGTTATTGTAAGTCGTTTCGGAACACCACCGTTTGCAGGGATTGCATAAATTTCGGTGTTTCCGTCGTATTGGGCTGTAAAAGCAATTGTGCTTCCGTCGGGCGAAAAGTGCGAAAACATTTCGTATCCGGCATCGCTGGTTACTTTGCGGGCCATACCGCCCGAAACCGGAACAGTATATAAATCGCCTGCATATGAAAAAACTACATTGTTGCCATTAATGGTTGGGAAACGGAGCAGGCGGGCTTCTTCCTGGGCTGATATAAGTATCGGCAGGCAGAGTAAGAGTGATAAAAGAAGGGTGTTAAAGAATATCCGGTTCATAGTGGTGTAAAGATTTTAAGTTTAAGATAATGTGCAACAAAGTTATACAATAGGTTGTTCGCACTCAAATAAAATAAGTAATAGTATTGCCTCAGATACAACTAAATATTTGGTGTTTGAGGACCCCATGCAGGATTAAAACACTAATTTAGCCGCACAAATTCAAAATTACCTCTATGGATTTTTTCGTTTCTGAAAGTTGGTTTTTCACCTGGGTTTTGCTACCCGGATTGATATTTTTCGCTCGGATACTCGATCAGACCATCGGAACAATGCGGCTTATTTTCCTTGCAAAAGGGATGAAGTACATTGCTCCGGTTCTAGGTTTTTTTGAAGTAATAATATGGCTGTTAGCTATTGGTCAAATCATGCAACACCTTGATAACTGGTTGTGTTATGTTGCTTACGGTGCGGGATTTGCCATGGGGAATTTTATTGGTATTACCCTTGAAGAAAAACTATCGATCGGAACTTCGATTATCAGAGTAATTCTGTCGAGTGAGTCGCCCGAGCTTATTTCGGCACTTAAAACGGAAAATTTCGGGTTAACCATTCTGAATGCAGAAGGGTCCAAGGGCAAGGTTAAAATTATCTTTTCCATTATCAGAAGGAAAGAATCTGCTGTTTTCATTAAAATTCTTCACCAGTATCATCCAACTGCTTTTTATACGATCGAAGATGTGAAAGAAGCAAAAGACGGTGTTTTTAATCGTCACAAGTCTCTTTCCAACGGGTTTCCTTCCTTGTTGAAAAAAGCTAAATAATAATCTGTTCAGCTTAATTCAATCGCACACTATGGTAAGTGCGGGGTTGTAAAAATGGATATCGCTGTAACTGTAATTGAGCGGGAAACGAATTGGTCGAAAAAACACGGAATTTCGCCTGGCAGTATAAACAGTATCGGAATTCCAGCCAGTTTTATCCTGAATAAAGTATCAGCCAAAAAGTTCTATTTTTGAAGATATTAAAGCATATTGTGCGACGCATGTTATACCTTTGTCCGGAATAATTTTGTTCATCAATGATCATAAGCACAATCCCGAAAATTTATATACAGGAATTAATGCCGAAGCATTTTCAGCTTGCTGGAAAAATCTGTTTCAATTACTATCGGTTGACATTTCATCCTAAAAAATAATTTTTTTAAAAATAATTAACAATTTAATTGAATCTCAATGAAAAAAAAGAACATCGGTTTTAATTCCATGCTGATTCACGGCGGCGAATTTAATGACGCTTTGGGAAGCGCGACAGTTCCAATTTACCAGACATCGACCTTTAAATTCGACAGTGCCGAACATGGTGCCGCTTGTTTTGCAGGCGAAAGTGATGGGTATATCTACACCCGTATTGGTAATCCAACTATACATGCTTTGGAAACTTTGCTTGCCGAGCTCGAAAAAGGTTGTGGCGGAATTGCAACCAGTTCGGGTATGGGCGCTGTAAATACAGTTTATGGCGCAATGCTTTCGCAAGGCGATCATGTTGTAAGTTCTGCGGCTGTTTATGGTCCTTCGCGGGTAGTACTCGAAACATATTATAAGAAATTCGGAATTGAAGCAAGTTTCGTTAATACAGCCGACATTGAAGAAGTACGTAAAGCAATCAGGCCTGAGACGCGGTTGTTGTATATTGAAACACCTTCGAATCCAACCATGGATATCACTGATTTGAAAGCTTGTTGCGCCCTGGCTCACAAACATGGCATTCCGGTTGCAGTTGACAATACATTCTGTAGTCCTTACCTGCAACGCCCACTCGAACTGGGAGCTGATATCGTTTTGCATTCACTTACCAAATTTATTAACGGCCATGCCGATATTGTAGGTGGTGTTGTAATTGCAAAGGACGAAGCTGTGTATAAGAAATTGCGCTCGGTAATGGTAACTCTGGGCTTTAATATGGATCCACATCAGGCATACCTGGTAATCCGTGGCGTTAAAACACTGAGTATCCGTATCGACAGAGCGCAGGAATCGGCAATGAAAATAGCAACCTTTCTCGAAAATCATCCTAAAGTTCAATGGGTAAAATATCCGGGCCTTGCTTCGCACCCACAGCATGAACTTGCGAAAATACAAATGGATGGTTTTGGAAGTATGATAAGTTTCGAGCTCAAAGGCGGAATTGAAGCCGGGCGTATACTGATGAACAGTGTCGAAATGGCCATACTTGCAGTTTCGTTAGGCGGCGTTGAAACACTTATTCAGCATCCCGCTTCCATGACACATTCGAAAGTATCAACCGAAGGAAAGGAAAAGGCTGGAATTACTGATGGCCTGGTTCGGTATTCGGTAGGTATTGAGGATGTTAGCGATCTTATCGCCGACCTTGAGCAGGCACTGGAAAAAGTTTAGAATCGAAAGATATATGGCGGTTTTCTTTGCTTTACAGTGGCTGTTGTTTCGAAAATAAACGCTGGAACTCATGTTACATGAATGTTTATTCTTAAGATTAAATCCGGCTCTTAAGCCGGATTTTTCTATTTTTGTTATCTTTAAGAAATGAATGTGAAAAAAAGTATTCTTTGGTTTCTTCTAAGTATTTGTACACTTTCAGCATGGCCACAAAAAGTCGCTGTAGTGCTTAGCGGTGGAGGAGCTAAAGGTGTTACACATATCGGTGTTCTAAGGGCACTCGAAGATAATGGTATTCCTATTGATTATATAGCAGGTACATCCATGGGCGCTATAATCGGAGGATTGTATGCATCAGGATATTCGCCTGATGAGATGCTGCAAATTATTAATTCAGAAGAATTTACGAAATGGGTTTCGGGGAAACTCGATCTGCAGTACACTTATTTTTTCCGCAAAGGTCAACCTGATCCATCCTGGCTCACTTTCAGGTTTAAATACGATTCGGTATTGCAAACCCAATTGCCTACAAATATCGTTTCTCCGATGCGGATGGACTTTGCTTTTCTTGAACTTTTTTCAGCTGCATCAGCGGTTTCGGGCTACAATTTCGACAGTCTTATGGTACCATTCCGGTGTGTGGCTGCTGATGTTCGTAATAACATCCCATTTATTATGCGGAGCGGCGATGTCGGATCCGCAATCAGGGCCTCAATGACATTCCCGTTTTATTTTAAACCAATTCGGATTGACGGCCGTTTGCTTTTCGATGGCGGCATGTACAATAATTTCCCTTCCGATGTGGTAATGGACGACTTTTACCCGGATATCATAATAGGAAGCAAAGCCACCGGAAATTATTCTCCTCCTGCTGACGATGATGTAGTTTCGCAACTCACCAGTATGTTGATGGGCGAAACAAAATTTGATTTATTCTGCGATGCCAGCGTATTGATTGAACCACAACTGAAAGATGTTAATGTTATTGATTTCTCCTATACCCAGGCTTTTATCGATAGCGGATATGTGGCAGCACAGCGACTTATTCCTCAGATTCGCATGTTTGTACTCGATACCGTGAGCAAGGAAATGCACGACAGCATAAGAGGTAAATTCAACAGCCGGAAGCCGGAACTGAAAGTGAACAGTGTTGAAGTAAAAGGTTTGCAGCAAGGACAGGCATTGTATGTGGCTAATGCTGTGATGGGCCAGGTAAAAGGACGCAAAACCAATACCTATTATGCTCATGACCTCGATCTGCAACAAGTTAAGACAGGATATTTTAAAGTAATAGGAGAAGATCGTTTAAAATCGGTGTATCCATCATTGATATACGATACAATTTCGCAGCGGTATAAGTTCATAATGGATACACAATATGAAGCGGCAATTAAAGCTGATTTTGGCGGAAGTTTGTCATCAGGGGCAACCAACGAAATTTTCCTTCAGTTACAATACAGTTATTGGAGGAAAGTAGCTTCAACTATTAAAATGAATGGTTTTTTCGGGCGGTTTTATAATTCGGCACTTGTAGGTGGCAGGGTGGAACTTCCGGGGCGAAAACCTAAGTATGTCGAGATGGAATATACCTTCAACCAGTTCAATTACTATCGTACCAAATCCTTCTTTTTTATTGATGACACTCCAATTTTCCTATATGAAAATAATACTCTTTTACGGGCAGATATTGGTTTTCCGATAACCTACAAGGGGAAAATTGAAACAGGACTAATCTGGGGAGTTAACCGGGCCGACTATTTTCAAAACAATTCAGCAACAGCTGAGGACATAGCAGATAAAACCAAATTCAGCTTTTATAGCCCATACCTGGAAATAGAATTTAATACCCTCAACAGAAAGCAGTATTCGAATCAGGGAACACGAATTTATACTTCGGCTCAGTTTATCAGCGGATTGGAAAGGCATACTCCGGGAACCACTTCTCAACTCGAAGGGGAGTATTCCGATTATCATAACTACTTCTTTGTTAAACTGATTATTGATAAATATTTTTATACCCGCTCATTTTATCGGCCAGGTATAAATTTTGAATTTCAGGCAAACTCACTCCAAAGTTTCCGAAATTATACATCTACTACTTTGTATATGCCTCATTATGCGCCAGTTTACGAGATGTCGACTTTTTATCAGTCTGTTTACCGGCCTGCAAGTTTTGCCGCACTGGGGATGAGAAATATTTTTATCCTGAGTAAAAATATTGATTTACGTCTCGAAGGGTTTGTTATGGCTCCTTTCCGCGAAATAAAAAGCGATAAATTGGGACAGGTAGTTTACAACAATCTTTTCCCTGCATTGCATTACATCCTTTCGACAGGTTTTGTTTATAATACGCCAATTGGTCCGCTTAGCGCATCACTCAATTTTTATGATGATGGCTCCCCTGTATCGTTCTTTATGAATATTGGATATATTATCTTTAACCGTTCGGCATTCTGATGAAGTATATTCTGATATAGCTGCCTGATATGAAGAGTAAAGTTATTATAAATCAATTTTCAATAAATTCAGCTACTTAACGAAATGTTGTTAAATTTGCAGTCCTTTTACACAATAAGGAATCATTGCAGAACTAAACTTCTTATACAGAAAAACACGATTACTACCGCTGTTTCATAAGAAATGGCGGGTTTTATTTAACCTGGTCAATAGTTTAATTACTAACTTATCAACAGATGGAATCTACCAAACATCCCGATCAAAATCCTGAAGAAGCTCCAATGCTCAATCAGGAGGAGAATTCGCAGCAAGAAGAAGCTGTTAACACAGTTGAAGAATCATCATCACCAGATGTTTCTGCCGATGCAGATATTGACAATGTTTTGGAACCGGTACAACCCGAAGTAGTTGCAGAACCTGAATTGGTTGCAGATGCCGAAGTGGTTGCAGAACCTGAATTGGTTGCAGAACCTGAATTGGTTGCAGATACCGAAGTGGTTGCAGAACCTGAATTGGTTGCAGAACCTGAAGTGGTTGCAGAAACTGAAGTAGTTGCAGAAACTAAAGTGGCTGCAGAAGCTGAAGTGGTTGCAGAACCCGAAGTGGCTGCAGAACCCGAAGTGGTTGCAGAAGCCGAAGCGGTTGCAGAACCCGAAGTGGTTGCAGAACCCGAAGTGGTTGCAGAACCCGAAGTGGTTGCAGAAGCCGAAGTGGTTGCAGAAGCTGAAGAAGTTGCAGCAGCCGAAGTGGTTGCAGAACCCGAAGTGGCTGCAGATGCCGAGGTAGTTGCTGAATCCGAAACGGTTGCAGATGCCGAGGTAGTTGCTGAACCCGAAGCGGTTGCAGATATTACAGTTGAAGATGCTGAATCATTGGAGGAAGCTATCGAAGCTGAAGTGGATGCTGCCGAAACTGTTGATCTTGATTTTGCCCGCATGAACCGCGAACAGCTGGTTGTAATGCTTGAAGAAATTGTGCAGAATGCGGATGTTAATGAAATAAAATCAAAAGTAGCCCTGATTAAAGTTGCTTACCTGG
>JBBSDC010000060.1:0-21012 GCA_038249705.1 Bacteroidales bacterium
GAAGTCGCTGGCCAATGCGACAGGTAGTCCGGCATCAATCATTTTTCGCACAGGAGCATGTACCATATTCAGAAAAAATGCAGCGCCCGGTAAAATAGTAGGCATAGTTTCCGAGTCTTTCAATGCACTGATTTCTGCATCGCCGGTAAATTCAAGATGATCAACCGATAAAGCTCCGTATTTAACACCAACCTGAATACCACCCGAATAATCAAGTTCATTGGCATGAATTTTTGGCTTCAAACCATACTTGATCCCAGCCATCAAAATCCGTTCGGTATCTTCGACAGTAAAAAATCCTTTATCGCAGAAAACATCAATATAATCTGCCAGTTCTTCAGCAGCAACCTGGGGAATCATCTCATTTATAACCATATCGACATATTCGTGCTGCTTTCCACGATACTCAAGTGGGATGGCGTGGGCGCCTAAAAATGTAGCTTTAATAGTTAAAGGTGATAATCGTTTTAACTCACGGATAACGCGGAGCATTTTGAGTTCATCTTCCGTATTGAGCCCGTAACCGCTTTTTATTTCGACAGCTCCGGTACCTTGCCAGGTAATTTCTTCAAGCCTATCGAGAGCCTGACCGATAAGTTCGGTTTCGGATGCTTCGTGCAATCGTTTTGCCGAATTCAGGATTCCGCCACCCCGCAGAGCGATTTCTTCGTACGATAAACCTTTGATTTTATCCACATATTCAATCTCGCGACTGCCGGCATAAACAAGGTGAGTATGCGAATCGCAGAAAGAGGGGAAAACCAGTTTCCCGGTCGCGTCAATTACTTTGATTCCTTTTTTCTTCCAGTCATCAGGAATAAAAAGATGCTCCATGCTCCCAAATTCGAGGATAAGGCCTTTTTCGACAAACAGAAAAGCATCTTTAATGGTCCGGAGTTTGCCCATCGCAGCTCCACTTACAAAAGAAGTTGACATATCGTGAATGCCAACCAATTCTTTTATGTTGATTATCAGTATTTTCATGGCAAATAAATTTTCATGTCAAACGTACACGATTTGATTGGATAATACAATATCTGAAAATCCGAAAAACAATCTTTTCTGTTCATCAAAAAACCCCTCACATAAAAACGATCAAATCACTTCCATACAACAAAAGTTGACAGTTGAATGACCAGCGACTCACCCAACACCTTTATTCTCCAAAATTAACACTCTATTAACACATCCATTCAATTAAATATCAGATCGTTTCTTTGAACATATTAATACTTTATGTAATTTTGGGGCTGGTAAAAATCTTAAAATCCACATAAAACATGAAAATCCGTACGCTCTTTTTTACTCTTGCTTTTCTGTTAGCAGTAATTCCGGCACTTGTAGCTGAAGTTATCACGAAAGAACAAGCCCGAAATGTTGCCAAAAACTTCATGATTGAACGCATTGTTAATCAACAAATTAATTGGAATGCAGACAATCTTTCTATGAACGATGTCATTACTCTCGAAACAGAAGGCCAGCCGGCGATTTATGTATTTTCCAACAATGGAAATGGCTTCATTCTGATTTCTGCTGATGATGCTCTCACACCTGTTTTAGGCTATGCTTACGAGGGCACTTTCTCCGCAGCTGGTTTTAATAAAAATTTAGATGGTCTGCTGTATGATTACATTGAGCAGATAAAATTTGTGAGAACAAATGCGATGGATGCGCCTGCTGATATTCAGAACCAGTGGTTTACTTATTCAAACACAAAATCAAGCTTCTCAATCTTAGCTGATACAACTACCGTGGGTCCGCTCATTACTTCGATGTGGAACCAGGACAGCCCATATAACGAATTCTGTCCTATTGATCCAGCCGGACCAGGTGGTCATGTATATGCAGGCTGTGTTGCAACAGCAATGTGCATGGTTATGAATTATTATAAATATCCGGTTACAGGTAACGGACAGCATAGTTATACTGCGAGCGGCTACGGAACACAAACTGCAAATTACGGTGCAACAACCTATGACTGGGATGCAATGCAAAATTCGGTTGGTAGTTCGAGCGGACAAGGCATACCTGCTAACGCATTATTGCAATATCATGCAGGCATTGCAGTAAATATGCAATATGCTCCCGATGGATCAGGCGCTTACAGTACTGATGTTCCTTATGCACTAAAAACCTATTTCAAATATTCTCCTGCTATTCAATATGTTGCACGTGACGGATATACTGTAACCAATTGGGAAAACATGCTTGTTGAACAATTAGATGCACTCAAGCCAATTTATTATTCAGGGCGGAGTTCGACGACAAGTGGACATGCATGGGTTTGTGATGGGTATCAGAAAATCGGCTCATCAACCATGTTCCATTTTAATTTTGGTTGGGGTGGTTCGGACAACGGATATTATACCTCTGCAAACCCAAATGGGTTTACAACACAGCAGGGAATGGTTCGTAACATTTACCCGAATGCTAACTATCCATACGGTTGTTCCGCTAAAACCATTGAACTATCAAAAGGAAGTATAGAAGATGGTAGTGGACCGCTTATCAATTATGACAATAACTTAAGCTGCAGCTGGCTTATTGCACCTGTTGATACAGTTAAAAATATTACTGTTTCGTTTGTACGTTTCGACATCAGCGATTCGGATATGTTGAATATCTATGATGGAGTTGATGCAAATGCACCTTTATTGGCATCTTTCACAGGAAATACTATTCCCGGAGAAGTTACTACAACAAATGACAGAATGTTTATCCAGTTCGTTACTGATGCTGCTGTTCAAGGAAAAGGTTGGTTATTAGAGTATTCATCGGCATTACCTTCGTTATGCACCGGTACCAAGACTTACACTACACCCACCGGATCGTTTTCGGATGGAAGCGGAGAATACGACTATAAAAATAATACCCTTTGTAAATACAAAATCCAACCGCTTTATGCAATGGATCTGACACTTACTTTCGATGAATTTGACTTAATGGACGGTGATGAAATTTTAGTATATTCATTAGCAAGTTCCGATTTAATCGCAACACTTTCAGGCAATCAGATTCCCGAGCCGGTAACAGTACCTTTTGATGGACTATACATGATATTTCAATCAAACGCTTACTATACAGCTGGTGGTTTTACAGCATCGTACACAGTCGGCAACGTTGGATCCAGTGAACTGCAAAGCCTGAGCAGCCTGAATATTTCGCCAAATCCTGCCAGTGATTTTGTCATGCTTCGTGCTTACAATAATGCAAATCAACAGATTCAACTAACTGTGAATGATATGTCGGGAAAAGCTCTGCTTACCGAAACATTTACTGCACAAAAAGGGAATATCGAGAAATCGGTTGATATAAGTAAGCTTACTGCCGGAATGTATTTCCTATCACTTCAAACGTCCGAAGGTAAAGTAACTCAGAAAATAATTGTGCGATAAATTTTTCTTCTCCGGCAAAATTTACCAGTCGGAATATGGAATATTTTAAGTTGTAAACTAATGTTCGATAAACGCCCTGCATTCTTTTTGCAGGGCGTTTTGTTTTTCAAAACATATATTAGCGGAATCATTATATTTGTGTAACCTTTCCCCCTCTATTGCGTCAAAACAACATTGTGAAGAGAACTGATATGAATAAAGAAATTGCAAAAGCGGCTACATTTATTAAACTTAATCTGGAAGCATTTATCTGGATCGCTGTACTTGTATATTTTGCGATTTCACCTGTTCATGCAACTGACCATTTTACTCTCTGTCCACTTAGTAATGCCGGATTCGAATACTGTCCAGGTTGTGGATTAGGGCGTTCAATAGTATTACTGATACACGGTCATGTTTCGGAATCATTAAACATGCATCCTTTAGCTATATTTGCAGTTATAATACTAAGTACAAGAATTGTTGGGGTATTCCGAAATTATTTCCGATTTCAGAAACAGGTTTCAACTTTGAATAACACTGAATACCAGTAGGATATTACCTAATAAATACAACTTAAATCCCGGACAAAAGTAAAATCAGGAATTTGAAGCAACATAATTTTTAAATACAAGCACAAAATCATTAAGAAAAACAATTAACATTAACCAAACAACAATTATAACCATAAAAAAAGCTGTACAATGAGCACAAAACTCTTTCAATTAATGCCCGAACTCGATATGCAGGAAATGATCTATGTTGAGTCGTTAGTTAAAAACTTCAATGATCAGCAAGTGTTGAATTTTGCCAACTTTTACCGAAGCCGCCGTCGCGATCCGCAACTTATTTTACTAACCGGATTAGCAGGTTTTTTAGGAGTTGCAGGCATACAGCGATTTCTCACTGATCAGATTGGTATGGGGATTCTCTATTTCTTCACTGCCGGGCTTTGCTTTATCGGTACAATCGTCGATTTGATAAACCACAAACAAATGGCTTTGGAATACAATGTTAAAATTGCCAACGAGGTAGCAGGCTGGGTTTCCCGAATCCCTGAGTAATACTGTTATTCTTATCCTTACATATAGCTTGTGATGAAAAACTCACAGGCTTTTTTTATTTTTTGATTTCAACAATACGTTTCTCAATTGGGAACTTTTTCATGTTCCGATATTTTTAAATGGCAAATTCAATTCGCTAACATTCAATAATCTGCTCAGTATTATTTTCAGTAAACTATTTTTCAATACTTTTGACAGCTAAATATTTATATATGATCAGAAAACTCTACTCTCTCATACTTTTCACATTTGCAATTACTACAATCAACGCAGGGAATGTTGATCTGGCTACAGCCCGCAAAGTAGCAGAAGGATTTGTTAAATCGCACATCCCTTCGGCTGCGGAAGGATTACTTCAGTCGTCAACTGACTTTATTATTAAAGCTGATATCGGATCTTTATATTATGTAATAAACCTTAATCCAAAAGGATTCATTATAGTTCCGGCAGTTGATGCTGCGCCGCCTATACTCGGCTACTCTCTGGAGAACAATTATATGAACGAAAATCAGCCCGAAAATTTTTCACTTTGGATGGAAGGATACGGCAAATCAATTCAGTACCTGATCGAAAACAACATTCAGCCGGATAAAGACAATAAATTGCATTGGAAACTTTTACTTGAAAATTCTTCTACTAAAAATCCTGCGGCTTTAACTACTGTGGGTCCTCTTATTCCTTGCACGTGGAACCAGGGCTCACCGTACAATTACCTTTGCCCTGCCGATGCCGGTGGACCTGGCGGACATGTTTATTCAGGATGCGTAGCTACAGCCATGTCGCAAATAATGTATTACTGGCGTTATCCACAGCAGGGAACAGGATCACATGGATACACTTATAATCCGTATGGTTATCTGTTTGCAAACTTTGGCAATACTACCTACAATTGGGAAAAAATGTTAATGAGTACCAGTTCACAAAATTTCGAGATGGCGCAGCTTCAGTCACAATTAGGCATTTCGGTTAATATGATGTATAGTCCTGCCGGATCAGGCGCTTATAGCAATGACGCAGCAGATGCATTAAAAGATTATTTTGGATACAATCAGAGTCTTGAACTTGTGTACAGGGATAATTACAATTATGAAGATTGGAAAACGCTTCTTCAAACACAGATTGATGCCGGCCAGCCCATGTATTATCATGGTTTTGGAACCGGTGGTCACGCATTTAATGTAGATGGTTATCAGGATACTATGTTTTTTCATTTTAACTGGGGATGGTCAGGTTCATACAATGGGTATTTCCATCTGTTTAATCTGAATCCGGGCGGTAACTCCTTTACGGATGGACAAGGCGCAATCATCAATTTTTTCCCTGCCGGAAATAATGTAAATCAATGTGGAATAGTTGACACACTAACAATGCTGCAAGGAACCATGGAGGATGGAAGCGGACCGGTGGCTCCGTATTTTAATAATTCGTCTTGCAGCTGGCTTATTTTACCTGGCGATACATTGGAAAACATCAAACTGACCTTCCAACGTTTTGATCTGGAAGCTGATAAGGATTTTATTTTCGTTTACGATGGCGTAAATACAGATGCTGCTCTAATAGGAAGCTATACCGGGAATGAAATTCCGCCAACAATTACTGCAACTTCAGGTTCAATGTTTATTCAGTTTATAACTGATGGCAGCGGCACCTCCAATGGGTGGTTATGTTCATACACAGCCAATCAGGCAGATTTTTGCAACAGCGGAATAACTTTACTCACAACTCCGTCAGGAAAAATATCTGATGGAAGCGGAAGTTTTGATTATCGCAATAAATCCATCTGTCGATACAAAATAGAACCTGCCGGTGCACAATCTTTCAGCCTGACTTTCAACGAATTTAATACAGCTGGAGAAGGCGACTATCTTGAAATTTATAATCTTGAAACACAAGCACGTATTTATAAATTTTATGGACAAAATAATCCTGGAATCATTAATATTAATGCCTCAAAACTTTACCTTGTTTTTGCAACTGATCAGCTGAATACAGCTACTGGATGGGATTTTTCTTATACATCCTCAGAACTTACAGGTCTGAAAGAATCAACTAATGGAATTGAAGCCATTATATTCCCTAATCCTGCACACAACCAGATTCAGGTAAATTTGAATGC
Source organism: Bacteroidales bacterium (assembly GCA_038249705.1). Lineage (GTDB taxonomy): Bacteria > Bacteroidota > Bacteroidia > Bacteroidales > UBA4417 > UBA4417. The sequence continues at coordinate 6,555 of JBBSDC010000060.1, forward strand.
TCAAAAAACAAGAAATTATTCACTCAAACTCCTTGCCTCTGATGGAGTAACTGTTTATACTGAATCATCACAAGCAGAAACAGAAAATATTCAGTTTAAGATTGATGTTTCTTCGTATGCGCGAGGCATATATGTTTTACAGATCATCACGGAAAAGGGAAGCACATATCAGAAAGTAATTCTTAACTAATAATAGATCAATACTTTGCCTGAAGCTACAAAAAATTTCGCTTTTCAGAAGTTGATTTAAATTTCAAGTGCTGAACTAAAAACTCTGATATGGTTTCTGTATAACTATTGGCAGAAATTATACAGGTATATCCAAATCACTCCTTCATCTTTTAAAGCCATGCAATTATTATCTTTGTAAAAAGAAACTTCTATGCGGAATATTATATACACCATAGTTCTGTTGTCGATTCCTTTATGGTCGCTTAGCGGAAATATTACCAAAGAACAAGCAGCTAAGGTTGCTAAAAACTTTTATTTCGAAAGAGCAAGCCTCATCAAAACATTACAGCTTAATGAAATTGCTATCTTGAATGTAAGACCTTTCGGGAAAGCCAATACAGTATATTATGTTTGTGATGTAATTCCTGAAGGATATGTTGTGATAAGTGCAAGCGGTAAAACAATTCCTGTGCTCGCCTATTCATTTGAAAGCAAATACTCCGAAGAATCTGATATTCCTGAGGGCTTTAGCGTGTGGATGCATAATTATGAGCAGCAGATCGACTATGCGGTTTCACATAATATTTTACCATCGCAGGAAATCACAAATGAATGGAACAGATTGCTCAGTGATGATTTTAGAGTAAATTCCGATATCAGATTATTGCAAAGCGTTGAACCGTTGCTGGTATCGAAATGGAATCAGGATTCTCCTTATAATGGCTGGTGCCCTGCCGATCCTGCAGGTCCGGGTGGAAAGTGCTATGCCGGTTGTGTTGCTACAGCAATGGGACAGTTGCTAAATTATTACCGGTTTCCTCAACAGGGTCAGGGGAGCTATTCATACACACATCCTGATTACGGTGCACTATCAGCTGATTTCGGTGCAACAACGTACTTGTGGAACGGTATGCTTTCATCCACCAATAAGCAAAATGATCAAATCGGTGAACTTCTTTTTCATTTAGGTGTTTCTGTCGATATGGATTATGGCCCTGATGGTAGTGGTATGTGGAATCATAAAGCAGCTTATTCGCTCAAAACCCACTTTCGGTATGGCCCTGAAACACAGTACTATTTCCGCGACAGCGTTTCAATTGATTGGGATAGTTTGATTATAACCAACCTTAATCAAAGAAAACCGTTGTACTATGCCGGATGGGAAGGCGTTCAATCGCTTAACGGTCATGCATTTGTTTGTGACGGCTATCAACCTGGTAATTATTATCATTTTAATTGGGGATGGGGAGGCACAGAGGATGGTTACTTCTATACTGATAATCTTATTCCGGGTGGCAATAATTTCAATTTCGCACAAGAAGTTATACCTATGTTCCCGGATACGCTGCAAAACATCTACCCTTTATATTGCCAAGGACTTACAACTATCAGTCAATTAAGAGGTTCAATCGAAGATGGAAGTGGCTGGTACAATTACCCGGATAATGCATCTTGTTCCTGGCTTATTTCTCCGCAGGATCCCGAATACGATTCAATTAAAAATATAAAAATAACTTTTTTGAAATTTGATACTGAAACGGGGGATACATTATTTGTATACAATGGATCTGATGCTACTACACCGCTCATTGGTGCATATAGCGGAGATACATTGCCCGAAATGATTGTTTCGGAAGGGAATCAAGTGTTTATAGAGTTCCACACCAACTCATTAACAACAAAGGCCGGCTGGCAGTTAGATTATGAAAGTATTTTTCCGGTCTATTGCTCTGGTACAACTACACTCACCGATCCATCAGGAATGATTGAAGATGGTAGTGGCGAAAAAAAATACAGCAGTAATTCAGTATGCCGCTGGAAAATTATTCATGATGATGGACTGCCGGTTACTTTCTTTTTTTCATCCTTTGGATTAAATGATACAACAGATTTTGTAAAGATATATGATCTGCAATCGCAGGAAGTACTTGGAATATATACCGGCAATCAGCTTCCTGCATCAGTAACTGCGCAAAGTGGCAAAATGATGATTATATTTATGACCAATTCGGTTGGAAATTCTCAGGGCTGGTCAGGCGGTTACTATTCTTCGGCTGTTGGAATAGATGATGTGTTAAAAAGTATAAATGAAATACAGTTGTATCCAAATCCTTCGAACGGAATTATAACCATAGAAAAGATTTTGTCAGCTAACAACGAACAAGAACTTCAAATTAGCATTTATAACCTTGTCGGCAAATCAGTTTATGATAAAATTGTAAAAATAGTGCCCGGTTTTAATAAAATTGAATTAAACGTTGAAATATTACCTCCGTCAGCATATATCATGTTTATAGGAGATAACAAACAAAAAGAAGCAAAAAAAATTATAATCAGCAAATAGAAAAACAGTTACAACTCTGATTATCATCAATTTACCATTTTTGTAAAAAAATATTTCTCAAAAAGTAGCAATAAAGACTTGTCTTTTTGTATATTTATCACGAATTTTGCACGACGGAATACAATGTGACAAGTATTCGTGCAATAATCTAATTATTTTAGCGTTAAAAGTTAATTTTCAAGTAAATAACAACTAACCAGATAGCAACATAATTTTAATTTAAATCGTATACTTATGAAAAAGTTTACATTCCTTGCAATCATTGTGCTGATTGCATCTACTTTTAACCTTCGCGCCCAAAACACTGACTACAAGTGGGCCATAGGACTTAATTGGCAGTTTCAGGATTTTAACACCGTACACCTCAGTGTTCCCGACCAGTTTAAATACACAAAATGGCAGGGTTACAAATTCCCATCAGCGCTTTCAGTTGGCTACAGCCTGAATCCTTCATTCAATCTATTTGCACAATTCGGCATCAGCGAATTAGAATTGGACAGGATGGCTTCGATAGGCCAACCTCTGGAAGATGCAAAATTCTGGACAGGCGATTTGAACATTGCTTACAAATTTGCCAACGGTTATATTTTAAAAGAAAAAAGTTGGTTCGATCCGTACATCTATTTAGGAATAGGTGCTTCGAGTATTCATGATCTTGATGCTACCAACGGAACTACTTACTTGAAACAAGTAACAGGAGTTGGTTTCAATTTCTGGCTTACTCAAAATGTTGGTCTTAATTTCCAGGGAGCTTATGATTTTATTATTACCCCTGATCTATCAACAACCGCCGACAAACGTGATGATTATATGCATTACACAATGGGATTGAAATTCCGTTTCGGAGCTAAAGATACTGACGGTGATGGTGTAAAAGATAAAGATGATCTATGTCCTGAGACACCTGGTAAAGTTGAACTTGCAGGTTGCCCGGATAAAGATAATGACGGAATTGCTGACAAAGATGATGCTTGTCCTGATGTTGCTGGAAAACCAGAATTCAAAGGTTGTCCTGATACGGATGGTGACGGTATAATAGATAGCGAAGATGCTTGTCCTACAGTTGCCGGCAAGAAAGAACTCAACGGTTGTCCGGATAAGGATGGCGATGGTATTGCTGACAAAGATGACAAATGTCCGGATGTACCTGGCAAGAAAGAACTTGCAGGCTGCCCTGACCGTGATGGTGATGGTATAGCTGACGGTGATGATGATTGTCCGGATGTAAAAGGCTTAGCTCAGTTCAAAGGCTGTCCTGATACTGATGGTGACGGAATTGCTGACAAAGACGATAAATGTCCGGATGTATTCGGTGTAGCTGCAAACTTCGGTTGTCCTGAGGTTAAGAAATTTGAAATTTACAAAGTTGTTTATTTCGGACTTGACAAATCAGTTGTTATTACCAAGTACACCAAAGACCTCGACGAAGTTGTTTCACTTATGAAACAATATACCGATGTTACTGTAACTATTGACGGTTATGCTGATTCACAAGGTAATGACGCTTACAACTTGAAACTGTCAGAAAAACGTGCTGACTATGTAATCAACTACCTCGTTAAGAAAGGTATTGCAAAAGACCGTCTGGTTAAAAATGCTTTCGGAGAAGCTAATCCTACAGGAGACAACAAAACTTCAGCAGGTCGCGCTCTTAACCGCAGAGTTGAAATTAAAACTATCAAATAATTTCTGATCAATCAGAATAAAAAAAGCTAACCGTAATGGTTAGCTTTTTTTTTTGAAACAAATGCTGCAACTATACGACAGGAAAAGCTCAGAATGATCCGCACATTGTGTTAACTGTTAATAAAACTATTTAACTAGCTGGCCTTCAGATTGCAGGCATTGAAGTATTCGTTTTTTAAAATTGAGGCAAGTCATGTGGCGTGTATCCATGTACTGCGAAATTTCGGAAGCGGGCATTTCCGGTGAACCACAAACCATATAAGCAATCTCGAAAGCCCGTGGAAGCTCTATACGGCAATGATGAAAAATAGTGTGTGCAGTTGCTGACTCTTCTTTTTTGCAACGCGTACAGCGTCGGGAAAAACTTGTTTTACCCTGGCAATAATTTTCGTTCCCGCAACTCCGGCAAACAAAACCTTCTGCCCATTTGGCATTCGACAAAACTTCGAGGCATTCGTGCTGCGAACTAAAGGTTTTCCTGAACTGGTCAGCATCCAGCTGCCCAATTAATTCTTTTAGGTTTACAATTCTTTGATCCTTCATACGTTATAAATGATAGTTTTAATGACAATTTTCATGACAAAATTACAGTGGCATGATAATTGTTGACAAAAATACAAATAAATGGTGATATTTATGCGATATATTCATAAATAAATATATCTTTGCACCATTAAGAAAACCAATTCATAACATTAAACCCCAAAAATATGAAAAACACATTCTTCGGATTAATATTCCTTTCCATTATCTGGCTGAGCAGTTGTGGTGGTTCTTTAAAATCGGATCCTGTTACTGATTCAACGAATCCAAAATCAAACCTCACAGAACAATCAAGTCCATCATCAGATGAAAAAGTGGATGAACCTGTTACTCCTGCAACTACAGTAGAAGGAACTGTAGTTACCCTAACAAAAGCAATGTTCCTTGAAAAAGTGTATGATTATGAAAAAAATCCAAAACAATGGACATATAAAGGTGACAAACCTTGCATCATTGATTTTTATGCCGACTGGTGTAAACCTTGCAAGTTGATTGCCCCGATTATGAGCGAACTTTCCGAAAAATACAAAGGCGATATTGTAATTTACAAAGTGAATACTGACGTGGAACGCGAATTAGCTCAGTTTTTTAGCATTCGAAGCATTCCAACAGTTTTTTTCTGCCCGGCTGAAGGTGAGCCTCAAATGGCACAGGGAGCTTTACCTAAAGAAACCTATGAAAAGGTGATAACAGAAGTTCTGATAAAGAAATAATCGAATAATAATATAAAATTAAAAATACGAACAATGGAATATTTAACAAAAGCAACTTTCCTGGAAAAAGTGTTTGATTTCGAAAAGAACCAGGAATGGAAATTTGAAGGCACACTGCCTTGTTTAATTGATTTTTATGCTGACTGGTGCGGACCTTGTAAAATGGTTGCTCCAATTCTCGAAGAACTTTCGAAGGAATTTGAAGGGAAAATCAACATTTACAAAGTAAACACAGAAGTGGAACAGGAACTCGCAGCTGCCTTTGGTATACGCAGCATCCCTTCACTTTTATTCTGCCCTAAGGACGGCAAACCACAAATGTCCATGGGAGCTCTTCCTAAGCAAGCTATGACTGATGCTATCAACGAAGTGCTGCTGACATCGAATTAATTAAAACAGAATATCCAGTAAGGGGTAGCCGGTAAAGCTACCCTTTTTCTTTTTAGTACTTTTGCTAAAAAAAAGCAATGAAATCTGTGCTGCTTCCTGCTCTCTACCTCCCGCCTGTGTCATGGATGGCAATTGCTTTAAAATATAAAAATATAGCCATCGAGGTTCATGAGACGTATCCGAAACAAACGTTCAGAAATCGCTGTATTATTGCAACATCAGGGGGGATTTTGAATCTATCCGTTCCAGTTAATAAAACAAATGGCAATCATACCAAAACCTATGATATTTTAATCGATAATTCAAAAAACTGGCAGCAATTGCATTGGCGATCCATAATTACGGCATATAATAAATCGCCTTATTTTTTATACTACCGCGATATGATTGAACCTCTGTATCACAAAAAGCATAAAAATCTTATTGATTTAAACCAGGAGTATTTGTTCACAATATTAAATTTACTGAATATCAAATATTTGGACATAAGTGTTACTGAAGACTATGTTTTTGAGCCTGAATGTTTAAACCTTCGAAACAGTTTCAATCCAAAACTGATACCTTATCAGAATGTAACTAAAGCCATGCCAAGATATATGCAGGTTTTCGAGGAAATTCAGGGATTTATGCCAGACTTGAGTATAATCGACCTTCTTTTCAACCTTGGCCCGGATACAGAATCATACCTGGCTGATGTTGAAGTACTATTACCACCGGAATCTATTTAGAAGCAGGATACTCAATCCGGATATGGTAAATACTCAACAATTTCTTTTTGATGATCTTCTTGATTGTCGAAATTTCTTTCAACGTAAGAGATGAATTCCGAAACTGTTTGTATTCCATTTGATTATCAATCAGGCGTTCAACCATATCGCTGACTTCAGGCTCTGTTGGAGCTTTCAGTGCTCTCGAAGCAGCTTCTATTGAATCGGCCATCATCAGAATTGAGGTTTCCTTCGAATGAGGAATTGGCCCAAGATACCTGAAAGACGACTCATCAAAAGGCAAATCACCGGATTCCTCTTTTTGCTTTGTAAGGAAATACTGTGTATAACGTGTTCCATGATGTGTACGGATGAAATCAATTATAACTTCGGGCAACTTGTGCAACCGGGCTTTCTCAATCCCTCTGATTACATGACCGGTGATAATGCGCGCACTCTCTTCGTACGATAAATCATCGTGAGGATTAATCCCTCCCGACTGATTTTCGATATAATACATAGGCATATCCATTTTACCAATATCATGGTATAGTGCACCGGTCCGGGCAAGTAACGAATTTGCTCCTATAGCTCTGGCAGCATCTTCCGCAATATTTGATACAACTAATGAATGTTGAAAAGTGCCAGGCGATTTTAATGCAAGTTCCCTTAATAGTTTCGAATTGGTGTCCGATAACTCTATCAATGAAACATCTGTTATCATTCCAAAAATGCGTTCGAAAAGATAAATAAGAGGATATGAGAACAATGTTAGCAATGCACTGATACCAAACAACAGGAAATTTGCCCTGCTGATTTGTTCAATTGAGCCTTCCTGCATCAATGTCATCCCAATATAAATAACTGAATATGAAATAAATATCATCAATGACGTAAAGAAAAACTGTGAACGGTGGTATAAATGTACAATACTGATAATGGTAATTATTCCTGTAATAAGCTGCATGAAAAGAAACTCGAAACTATTAGGAACCAGGAATCCCAGGATGATAATTGTAACAATATGTACAAACAAAGCCAGGCGGGTATCGTAAAACGTGCGCACAATAATTGGCACAAGACATATGGGAACAGCCATCAGATACTCGGTGTTCATATTCATTATAAAAGTAGTAAATGACACCATGAGAGTGACAAGCAGCAGAAGGAGTACAATATTGCGGTTTTCGCTGTAAATATCGTGCCTGAAAGTGAACATGAACAATCCGAAAACCAATAATGCCATTGAAATAAGTATAAACCGACCCAACAGAATCATCTTAAAATTATATCCTGCTCCCGTTTTCGATTCAAACTCAAGACGCAGAGATTCCAATTGTTGAAACTTTGATTCATTAACAAGTTCACCTTTAGCAATTATTCGCTCTCCTTTCTGAACCATTCCACGAGTAATCGAAATATTTGCCAGGGTCTGCTCACGTTGGGTTTTGGTAAGCTCGCTGTCGAATAATACATTCTGCATTATGCTTGCCTGCACCAGTGGCAGAATTAATTTACCATTGAAACCCTCAGCTGTTGCAAGGTTATGCAATATATAGTCATTTGCCTTTCTAATAGTATAAAGGCTGTCGACCGGCACTACTTTTGCATTATTCTCTATCAAAACAGCAATCCGGAAATCAGGTGCCTTTTTTTCCAATTCAGGAATCAGTTCAAGAATTCCTTTGCTATAAATGCTATCGAGCAATGCAAAAGCCGTTTTTACAATAATTTCTTTCTCACGGTTCGAAACCATGTTCAATCCGGTTCGATCGAGGCGTGCCAGGAATTCACTTTTTGCATACTCCACTTTTTCCTTATCGAACCTGAAAAACAAATATGCTTCGGATAAAGAAGATCTTCGTTCCTTCTGGAGTTCAGCGTGTGGCTTGAGAATTGCAAAATCAAGGGGGGCAATAAGGTCGTCGTGCTGCCATGGTTTGCCACGCTGAAATTCATATTTGAATTTCCCTTCGCGGGGAAATAAAGCGAGCAGAATAACCAATGTAATCAAGAACAAAATTATCTTATTGATCTGATAATAGTTACGCCATTGTTTCTTGGTAATTATGAACTTCATCGGACATGGATAGAGATTACGAATATAAGAATTTTTGTTTTCATACCACCATTTACTATCTTTGGCTCTTGCCTGAAATACTTTTCAATCAGGATTTCATTTCCTTACTCAGTTAATTATCTCTTATTTCGCTGATCATGAATGCAATATGCGCTATAGCACAAGTACCGGTACGATCGGATCCTTCGGATAAGAGTGAAATGATAACCCAAATTCTGTTTGGCGAAACTTTTACTGTACTCCAAGAAATGGAAAACTGGCTCCATATTCGCATGCATATTGATAATTATGAAGGATGGATTGACCGGAAACAAGCAATGCTTGTAACTGACGAATTCATTGAAAAGATAAAAAATGGTTCAAATCATTTTATAACAGATAAAACTGCTGAACTCTACTGCAAAAATGACAGTACTTTTTTATTGGTGGGTAAAGGAAGCAACTTGCCACTGGCTGTAGGAAACACTTTTCACCTCGGGCATAAAACATACACTTCGATAAGTAAAAGTAAGTCAATTCCTAAAAAGTTTTCAGCTTCAAAAGTTGCCACCACAGCATTGGATTACCTTAATACTCCGTATCTGTGGGGCGGACGCAGCATTATGGGAATTGATTGCTCCGGATTGGTACAGATGGTTTATCACATGTGCGGCCTCAAGTTGCCCCGCGATGCCGCTCAACAGGTGAATTTTGGTATTGCTCTCGATTTTGTAGATGAAGCATTGCCTGGCGACCTCGCATTTTTCGATAATCCTGCCGGAGAAATTATTCATGTGGGTATTATAATCGATAAAGGGAAAATTATTCATGCTTCAGGCAGAGTAAAAATTGATAACATTGACCACAATGGTATTTTTAGCCTTGAACAAAACACATACAGTCATAGCCTCCGAATAATTAAACGGTTGTAACAATTCGGTTCCCGATAATCATAGACACATAAAATGAAGAAGGCTCCTCTCAGTCCCATATCTTTTCACTTCTGCCTGTTGTAAGTAACAAAGCAATATACGATCAGTTTCCTGATTTTATCAGGATCGTTAAATCGTATGACTTCTTAATTTCGTTCTATAACAACGGTTGCAGAAATTTCATATAATCTTATAGTCGTTAAGATCTCCGGATTCAGCACTTTCGGGATATAAGTGTAGCTAAAAGTACATGAGGTTAATCGGTTTAACTCCGGATCAGCAAGGTAAAGATATAGCGCTTATACTTCAGTGCCTTGGGTATGCCAACAGATAAATGGAAAAAGCATACCGGTAAATCAGGCATGGGTTCTGATTGCAGTAATAGATTTCTCAAAAACAGTTCCCCAATTTGAAAAGAAAAAGGAAACTGATAAGAATTAGAATAACTCTTTTTGCTTTTACCATACCTTACGGTTTTAACATATCGAGTACAAAATCCAAATCGCCATCGGTTTTTGCAGGGATTATCCCAAGCAAGTGAGCAAGCAAGGAGTAGATATGAATATTTTGAAAAGACGGTTGAATATAACCTTGTTTAAAATCCGGGCCAGCTGCATAAAAAATAGCATGCACATCAGTGTTTCGGATGTCGTAACCATGTGTACCGCCGGTAAAATCATTTTTCGGATGATTAAGCGTTACGCTCCATGCGGAATCGGCAACAACAACAATATCTCCTACCCTGGGATTAGTGCCATAATTCAGGTATGAGGGAACCTCCGCAGGTTTCCAGACCTTTATCCCGGCAGCTTTACCAAGTGCCAGATAAACAGTATCAACCCATGAGCCCGATGTATAAATATTAAAATTAGGATTTCCTCCTTCGATCTTTACCGGCCAGGATTCAGGAATAAAATCTCTGAGTGCGGTATTTCGCAACGAAGTAATCGCCCCCATTCCATGATCGGATACCACAATAAAATTGATATTGTGGCCATCAGGAAGTTGTTGTATCCGATCATAAAGTAAACCTGTCATACTATCAAGTTCGTGAACCAGGCTAAGTGTGCGGGGATCATCAGGCCCAAAATCATGGCCAATGCCGTCCGGTTCGTGGTAATATGCCATTATAAGTTTTGGACGTGTTTCAGCCGGCAGATTGAGCCACTTTATAATGGTATCAATCCGGGCTGCAAACGAAACCTTTTCATTATAGTGTTTCCAGTAATCGGGGTGTATGCCCTGTATGGCAACGTCGCTGCCAACCCAGTAAAATGAAGCTGTTCGCACTCCCTGTTTTGCTGCTGTAACCCATATGGGCTCACCACCGTAAAATTCAGGATTAAAACGGGCATCCTTATTACCTATTGAATAAGACTTTTTCAGTAGTGTATCGTAAAACGAATTATTAACTAATCCGTGGTGGTCAGGAACCAGACCCGTAGCAATAGTATAATGGTTGGGAAAAGTTTTGGATGGAAATGATGGTATCAGCGAAACAGCTTTCACTCCTACCCTGGCGATTTTATTGAGATTAGGGGTACTGGTTTTGGCCGGATAATCCCAACGGAAGCCATCGAGCGACAGTATCACGGTGGCTCTTCCTTTAGTTTCCTGTGCTGAAGCAGAAAACAAGCACAAAAAGAGAGTAATGGCGAGGAAAAGTAGCTTTTTCATAAAGGAAGTTTTTATTAGCAAAAATTTCACGAATAGAACAATTTACAAAATAAGGCAAAAAAAAAGAGCCCTGAAAATCAGGACTCTTTTTTTTGATCTGCTTTTAGTTAAAAATATACCTGATACTGATCTGTCCTTGCCACCTTGAACTCAGGATTCCTGAATCATCGATAGCCCATGTGTCGCCAGTTGGTTTTTTAAATGAAAATTTCGGAGTGGTGCCATCAGCTTCGAAACCTTCCATTTTAACCAATGGATAATTGTTGTAATAAGCTCCTGAAGAGTAATAAATACGTCCCCATTCGTTGTTGATCATGTTTCCAAGATTGAAAATATCGAACGAAACCTGTAGTGTATTGCGTTTTCCGCCTGCATTAATAAAGAAATCCTGAGCGATACGGAAGTCAAACAGATTTGTAAACGGAACACGTGAATGATTCCTTTCCACATAATCGCCACGGCGGCCTTTGAGGTATTCATCTGCTTCGATAAAAGCATTCAGGTCTGTCCATTGCTGCTCTTTCGAAAGAGTAATTACACCATCTGAATTCTTCAAATCAATCAGATGGATATCATTTTGATCTTTAGGAACATAAAGAAGTTCAAGACTATTATTATCTTCTCCTAAATATTTGGATGAACCGTCAGCATAACCGTATGAGAAACTTGGACCTGACTGACCTGTATAGAATAATGAAACAGTAGTTGCAGTATGTTTCAGATATTCTCTCTTGTATGAAATGAATCCAACTACACGTGAGCCCATATCAAAGTCGGAGGTTGAGAAATCAATATCATTCTTTCCACGAACATTCGGTACGCGCCACTGTGATGAGTTTTGTGAGGAAACACCATCATTCATTGATTTAGCATGACCCACCGAATAGGCTATGCTACCAGTAAATCCATTGACGAAGTTTTTCTGTAGCTGGGCAGTAACATTGTACGAATAGCCTTTATTAGTGTTTGTGCCAAGTATAATATCAGTATATCCCCTTTTCTTACCTGTATTAGGATCATTACCAAGTGCAATTTTCGACCAGATAGGACGGTCATCACCAGTTCCGGTAAGTTCGCCGGTTTTTTCATATGCCAGGTTATAATACAGAACGTTATTCAGTGTTTTAGTATAAGTTACATCAAATGTTCCAACAAGCCCCCATGGGAGTTTTTTATCAACTGCCAGACTTGTGCGGAATACCTGAGGGTATTTGAATTTCTTGGCAAATATGTCAACTTGTCCGGATGGTTGAGTTGGAGGAAGAACTGGTTGATTGTTCCAATCAGGATTGAAAACCAACTCAGGTGAACCAGCAGCAGTTATGCGCATACCACCTGTAATAACGGCATTATTCTGAAACGATGCACCGGGCCATACATAAGGAATACGGCTGGTAAAGAGGCCTGCTCCTCCGCGGAGTTGGAAACTCTGGTCACCGGTAATATCATAGTTGAAACCAATACGTGGGTTAAACATAACTGCAGGATCGGGCATTTGTCCTGTTTGAGCTCCTTCAAGGTCCCAGCCTGCTTCTTCCAGAACAGGAATAACATTGGTATTGAAATCATTATTTACAGGAGGCGTATCGAGGAACATTGGTACATCGATGCGTAAACCTACTGTAACCTTTAATTTATTGCTAACCTGTATTTCATCCTGTCCGTAAATGCCTAACTGAAGTGCGTTGAATTCGGCAGCAGCTTTTGAACCATCCCCGGTAATATTATCAATAGCTGAAAAAGTGCGGTCGAACTGGTAAGCAGGTGCTCCGGAAACGAAATCGGCGATACTGTTAAACTGATACGACCCAAAGTTCTGACGGATAAAGAGGTTATACATTTTATAAAACTCGTTATGAGTTCCAAAAGTAAAAGTATGTTTTCCCTTATATATTTCGAAATTGTCGGTCAGAGTGATGATATCCTGATACAGCTGATTTGCGGTTGAAAACTCTTCGGAACCGAAATAAATATTCGATGCACCATCTTTAATCCTTACATACGGGAAGTTATTACCCATCGGATCGCGGTCGTCGCGAACAAATGTAAGACCCAAAATAAGGCTGTTGCTCATTTTATTGCTGATGTTACTCTTGAGCTCGATAGCTGAGGAATTAGTGATTGAAGGGAAGTATATCCCCGAATTCCCATACCTGATATTTGTGGTGTTTGAATTGGAAGGACTTGTTTGTATAGCTTTGGTATATTGGTGGCGAACCATCAGTTTGTGAACTTTATTGATATTCCAGTCGAAACGGGCAAAGAATTTCGTTCCGTCAAGAGTTCTGTTAACATCAGTATAACCACCTGCATCATAACCGTATTCAGCCAGTTTGGCAGTTACAGAAGTCAAATCACTGGTAGTTGCATCACCTTTATAGGTAGAAAAATCAAAAGGCTGAGGAGTTTCATCTTTCTGAATTTCAGCATTCACAAAGAAAAACAGTTTATCTTTAACAATAGGTCCACCAAGTCGGAAACCATATATATTTGAACTGAATGGTTTTAGTTTTACCCTTTCGGTTTCCGAATTATCGGTAGGGGTTTTGCCAGCTAAATTCTCATTCCTGTTAACAAAATAAGCTGATCCCTGAAAATTATTATTACCACTGCGGGTAACTGCATTAATACCAGCACCTGCAAATCCCCCAAGTTTGATATCGTATGGTGCGATCTGAATGGAAACCTGCTCGATAATGTCCATTGAAAATGGCGAAATCCCGGTCTGGCCACCATTGGTTCCCTGATCAGTTAACCCGAATACATCATTATTAACTGCTCCATCAATATAAATTGCATTGTACCTGTTATTGGTACCAGATATTTCGATACCACCTCCCTGAGTTACTCTGGCCTGCGGGGTTAAACGAGTATAATCCGACATATTCCGGCCAATTGAAGGCATACGCTCAATAGCTTGTATGCTGAGGTTAGTTTCAGATCCAGTACGATTGCCGTCAAAAACATTATTACGGGTTCCGACAACTTCGACACCTGTAATTGTTGCAGCCTGCTGGCTGAGCGTAACATTAAGTTTCAAAGTCTGTCCCAGGTTCAGATACACTTCATCCTGTACAAAATTTTCGAATCCAACATAAGACACCGTTATTTTGTAAGGACCACCAACATTCATATTAGGAATGCGGTAATTACCATCAGGATCGGTAGTTGTTCCATACTGCGAACCTGAAGGCGTATGCAATGCTAAAACCGTTGCTCCGGGTAAGGTTTCGCCA
>JBBSDC010000061.1:0-21002 GCA_038249705.1 Bacteroidales bacterium
ATTAAAAACGATTTTGAAACCGAAGTACAAACCAGCGACAAACGTTATATCCGCCTCAGCAAAACCAAAGGCGAACTCTTTAAACTAACAAACCAGGGCACTCTTTTTGAAAAATCAAAAAAAGAACTTGCTGAATGGAATAAAAAGGTGGCTGAGTTTTCGGCCATTATAACCAAACTGGAAAAGGAAATTGAAGAAATAAAGAACAACGCCATTTATAAAAATGCTTTCGAGTGGAGGTTTGAGTTTCCCGAAGTATTGAATGATGAGGGGGATTTTGTGGGATTTGATGTGGTGATTGGGAATCCGCCGTATATGCGAATTCAGGAAATTGAAAAAACTCAGCCACAACAAAAAATAATATATGAAAGTATTTATAAATCTGCGAAAGGATCATTTGATCTAGCAAATCTGTTTTTTGAACTTGCGGTTGAAGTTTCAACCGCAAAAGCAAATAATTCATTTATTTTTCCACATAAGTTTTTAAACGCGGATAGTGGTACTGCATTTCGTGAATACTTATTACAAGGAAAGTATGTTGACAAACTTGCACATTTTGGTGCAAACATGATATTTGAAAATGCAGACACTTATACCTGCATTGTGCTGTTTAGTAAGAAATCAAATGAGGGTATTTATTTTCAAAGATTCCCTTTTAAATCAGATTTTAAGAAATTAATTTTTGAGGAAGGAAATTTTCAATTTCTTTCTTATCAAAGTATTAAAAATGCAACAATCCACTATGGTTCTAATAATTGGATTTTATTTGATAATGAAATTGGATTTAAACTTTTCGAGAAAATATATCAGCAAAAAGCATCAATAAATTCGAAGTTTGAAATTTTTGTTGGCTTGCAAACTAGTAGAGATGATTTATATGTTTTAGAAGTTTTAGAAGAGACTACTGAACGGTATAAAGTTAGTGTGCCAATTGATAATCGTATTATTGAAGTGGAAAAGAAGTTCTTTAAGCAGTTTTTAATGGGAAAAGAAATTCAACGTTATGGAATTTTACAACCTAAACGAATTGTGTTTTTCCCATATAAAACAGATAAAAAGTTAGAGTTAATTTCCGAAAATGAATTACAGAATGAATTTCCTTTTACATATCAATATTTAATGTATTATGAAAAGGAGTTCAAAAAAAGGGAAAGTGGAAAAGCTGGTAAAATGAAATGTTGGTATGCATACATTTATCCTAAAAACTTAAACAAATTTGAACAGCCAAAACTTTCAAGTATGGAAATTTGTTCAAGTCACCCGAATGTCACTTTTGATTTAGATGATTTTTATCACGCTACTACTGTATACAGTTGGGTGAAAAGTGCAAAAACTGAAGAGGATTATAAGTATTTTCTTTCAATTGCAAATTCTAAATTATTATGGTGGTTCCTGAAGAATACAGGTGATACTTTACAAGGTGATGCTAGAAGATTTAAGACGAATTATCTAAATCCGTTTCCTTTACCTGAAATAATTTCGGAAACTGATCAGCAACCCTTTATCCTCTTAGTCGATCAAATCCTCGATTCCAAAAAACAAGGCCAGGATACTACTGCAATGGAGCAGCAGGTTGATGAGTTGGTTTACCAGCTTTATGGGATAACGGAAGAAGAGAGGAAAGTGATAGAGGGGGGTGATAGGGCGATCATTTATTAGAGATTGCAATAGCTCATAAAAAAACAGTTAAGTGGGAAGCAAAAAGAATATGATGATTTTTATTACCCCCAAATGACAAAGTTAAACGTATTAAATAAAAATTACAGAAAAATGATATCCCATGATCCATCAGAATACATTAGAGGTATTCAACAAATTCTTATCTCCGATAAAAAAAGAATTGGTTTCTTATTTGGTGCTGGAAGTTCTTTAGCACAAAATAAAAATAAAACAAGTCTCACTGTACCAGCTATTGGAAAAATGACAACAGAAATTGTCATGAAGGTTGGGCAACTGGAATTCAAATACCAGATTGCATTAGATGAAATTAAACTGGAACTTGGAGAAAAGAATTTTAATATTGAAACTATTTTATCCAATCTTGAACTAAAATCATCTTTTATTGGCGCTGGAACGCTTAATTCTTTACAAAAATCAGATTTTGAAAATCTAATTATCGAGATAAAGAAGAATGTTAGGGAAATGGTTAGCGTTCATAAGGTTAGTTATAGTAAAATAGCTACAAGAGAAATATTATATAACTTGGTGGCAAAAGAAATTGTTTGTGATTTAGTCCATTCAGATTTTTCAAATTGGATTGGACAAGCTGAAAGGAAGTACCCTATTGAAATTTTCACAACAAATTATGATTTTTTATTTGAGTTAGGTCTTGAAAACAAGGAAGTTCCTTACTATGATGGATTTTGCGGTAGTTTGCGACCATTCTTTAATCCGGAATCTGTTGAAGATTTTTCCTTCTTAGCTAATCAGACAAAACTTTGGAAAATTCATGGTTCTTTGGGTTGGCATTTTGACAAAGACACAGAAAAAATTCTAAGGGTAAGTCCAGATGATGACGATATTTTGATTTATCCATCAAATTTAAAATATAAGGATTCAAAGAAACAACCTTATGAGAGCCTCCTTGATAGATTGTCTAACTTTTTAAAACAGGATGATTCAATTCTTATTACTTGTGGCTATTCGTGGGGTGATGAGCATATAAATTCTAGAATTATTTCAGCTTTAAAAACGCCTACAACATCTCATGTAATTGGATTGATCTACGATAAACCTGAACCATTCAAAGTCAATAGCTGTATAGCAAAATTAGGACTTGAGAATTCCAAGATATCTCTCTATGGCTCAAGAAATGCAGTTATAGGATGTAATTTTGGAGAATGGGTTTTAAAATCTGAGCCATCTAAAGATGATACAATTCAATTAAATACATACTTCGATGAAGACGCTTATTCAAGTGATGTCGATGAACTCAAAAAGGAGGTGAAAGGCGAAGAAGTTTGGACTGGGAAGGGTGAGTTTATTTTACCTGATTTTAGTAAATTAGTAAAATTCCTTAATGAGATGATCAGTGACAACATTATTAAAAAACTTGGGGGAAATGGCAAGAAATAAAATTACAGAGATAGGTGAAATCGATAGTATCAGCGGAAACAGTATTTCAGTTAAACTGTTTGATAATATAAAGTCAAATATGCCCATTATTGAAGGTGTAGTTTATCGTGTAGGGCAGATTGGTTCATTTGTACGAATTCCTTTAGGATATGCGAACCTTTTTGGAATTGTAACACAGATAGGTGCGGGTGCAATACCAGATAGCTTAAAGGAAATTTACATTAGTAATTATGATTCTTTTAAAAACACAAGTTGGATAAATATCGTTCTTGCAGGAGAGCAGGTTGGAAAAAAGTTTGAAAGAGGTGTTACTCAATACCCAACAACGGGAGACAAAGTTCACTTGGTGACTATTAATGACTTAGATATCATTTATGGTGGTTATGAGGATTCTAATTCAATAACTGTTGGAAACATAAGTGTTTCTGAAAGTTTGGATGCAAAAGTTGATTTAGATAAGCTTATTTCAAGACATTGTGCAATTGTTGGTTCAACTGGGAGCGGAAAATCGAATGCAGTATCTGTATTACTTGAAGCTATTGCTAAAAGAGATTTCCCAAGTTCAAGGGTATTAGTTGTTGACCCGCACGGAGAGTATAATGATGCTCTTTTGAAATATTCCAGGGTTCTTGAAATAAACCCTTTAGAGGAACAAAATAAGCTATATATTCCTTTCTGGGCTCTTCCATTTAATGAATTGATGAACATATTTTCAGGAAATTTATCAGATATTAATCGTGAATATATAAGAGAAAAAGTAGTAGATGCAAAAGTAAAAAGTGCTATTGATAATGCATTGGACGTTACAAAAGAGTCAATTACTGGTGATTCGCCTATTCCTTTTAGCATCAAAAGACTTTGGTTTGAATTAGATGATTTTGAAAGGAGAACTTTTCAAGCTGATAGAATTACTATTACAACAAAATTGGTAGTCGGAGATATTGAAACTCTTAAATCAAATGAATATCCACTTGCAGGTCTGGGTAATAGTGCACCCTTTTTGAATCAAAAGGCTAAAGGATTATTTGGTTTTCTTGATGGAATGAGAAACAAACTTAATGATAGTAGTTATGATTTTTTGTTCGCTCCCGGTAAACTTACACCTGATTCAAACGGGGCAATTGAAAAAGATATTGATAGTTTATTTTTCGATTGGCTAGGAAACAGTTTGCCAATAACTATCTTGGATTTATCAGGAATTCCTGGCGAAATAATGTCATCTATTTCAGGAACACTTTTAAAAATAATATATGATGGCCTTTTCTGGGGTGTCCACACAAAAGTTGGGGGTAAAAATCAACCTCTATTAATTGTTTTAGAAGAGGCTCATAGTTACTTAAAAGCTGGTGAACATTCTATTTCATCAAGAACTGTTCAGATGATTGCCAAAGAAGGCAGAAAATATGGAGTAGGTTTATTACTAGTGACTCAAAGGCCATCTGAATTGGATGAAACTGTATTGAGTCAGTGCGGAACAATAGTAGCTCTGAGGATGAATAATTCTAAAGACAGAGGACATATAAGATCTGCCGTTCAAGATGAATTACAAAGTATGGTTGATTTATTGCCGAGTTTACGAACTGGTGAAGCTTTGATCTCAGGTGAGGCAGTCAAAATACCTTCAAGAGTAAAGTTCTTCAAAATTGCAAATGCACCAAAGAGTTCTGATCCAAAGGCTTCTGAAAAGTGGTTGTTAACGATTGCGAATGTTGAAAATGAATACAAATTACTTTTAAAATCTTGGCGTAATAAAAACTATAAAACATGAGTTTACCAGAAATGATTCAAGTTAGTTCATCAAACATAGAAAGTATTGGATATGATGAACAAAATCAAGAAGTCTATGTGAGATTTCTTAATGGAAGTATTTATGCATATAAAGGTGTTCCAATACACGAATTTGAAAATTTGAGAGATGCTGCTTCTCTAGGCTCATATCTTCACAGAAATTATAAAAATGTTTATCCGTACGAAAGAGTAGAGTAAAAGAGCATGTAAAATCGAAGGTTTCAAGAGTTATTTCATTTGAAGTCCTAAAGATCCGCTCGGCTTGAGTGCGCTTGTAGCGCGTGCGCCTATCCTCACAGCTGCGCGAATCCTTTCGTGTGGTTTTATAAATTCAAAACGATAACATGATTTAGTAATACTTTTTCTTTGCTATAGCCCCTGCGTCTGTCTCATATTGCAAATTTAATTGAAATCATTTAACCTCCGCTGCCGCACGAATCCTTTCGTGTGGTGGCACATACTCCGTTTATTGAGAAGCGCAAAATTTCGTCGAACCCCGCTGCTTCCCCCGCTACCGCACGAATCCTTTCGTGTGGTGCACTAACCTTGACTTAATAAACAGGATTCGGTATAATTATAAATTAAAAAATGCAGGAGGATGGAAGCAGTTCGGTCGAATATGAGGATCAGAGCTACTATACAATTGTGGCGTAATTTGAATGTTGGTTTTATGTTACCCGAAAAACTATTTCGTTAACAATGCAAAGTTAAAAAGCATATTGTTTCCATATCCTTACCACGCGGTTTTTACATTACTTTTGTACTATGTTTTACCGCCGGAAAATTACATTAGCCTTATTGCAACTCTTTGAAGGGGAGCTTGAAAAAATACGTCTGCAAAAACTGCTGTTTATGCTGGGCCGTAAGCAGCAAACGGCGGTGTATGATTTTGTTCCTTATAAGTTTGGATGTTATTCGTATTCGGCCAACGCCGATTTAACGGCTATGGTAAAACACGGAATACTTACTGAGACTGAAACTTCGTTTGCCATACTTCAAAAGGACAATTACCTTAAAATGGTAAAAGATGCAGATTATAAATTATTACTTGAAACAAAAAAGCTTTACGGTACAATGAATACCGAAGCTTTAATGAAACACACCTATATTAATTATCCATATTGGGCAACCCATAGTGTTAAGGCAAAGGAAATGCTTACCCCAGCCGAATTCCGCAAAGTAAACGAAAGCATACCTGATTCGGATAAAACTATTTTATTTACAATTGGATACGAAGGAATATCACTCGAAGAATACCTGAACCGTTTGATTAAAAATAATATCAAAGTTTTGGTTGATGTACGTAACAATCCGCTAAGTATGAAATACGGTTTCAGCAAAAGCCAGCTAACGCGGTTCTGTAGCAACCTTGGGATTACTTATATGCATTTCCCTGATGTCGGAATACAATCCGATCAGCGGCAGGAACTGAATACACAGGCTGATTATGATCGTTTATTTGCTACATATCGATTAAATAATTTGACTCAGACCAAAACTACACAAAAAGAAATATTACATTTATTACTAGAGCATAAACGTATTGCATTAACCTGTTTTGAGGCTGATATCTGCCAATGCCACCGCACGCATCTGGCCAATGCAATAGAGGCTTTACCCGGATTTGAATATGAAGTAAAACATATATAAGATGACTTTAACTCGTATATTAATCACGGTTAAAACCTACCCGACAATTTCTTCAAAATACGATGAATTGGTGTGTACGGCAGGTTTCCGTGAAGATGGAAGCTGGATACGGATATATCCGGTTCCATTCCGCAAGAAAGCTTATTCGGAACAGTATAGTAAATACGATTGGATTGAGCTCGACCTTGTTAAAAACGAGCGCGATTTCCGGTCCGAAAGTTTCCGGCCACGTTTGCTCGAAAGTGAGATTAATATTGTTGGTCATATTGACACTGCTCATAATTGGGCTGAACGAAAAAATATTGTTCTGCAAAATGTATATTATAATCTCCCCGAGCTTATTACAAATGCAAAGGACAAAACGAAATTCACATCGCTGGCCGTGTTCAAGCCAACTAAAATAATTGACTTTGTTGCCGAAAAGATTGAAGGGGAATGGAGTCGTGATAAACTCGAAAAATTAAAACAACTCAATTTGTTTGACACATCAAGGCTGGATAATAAACTGGAAGTTGTCAGGAAATTGCCCTATAAATTTTCATTCAAACTAACTGATGATACAGGGAAAGAGCGAAAGATGATGATTGAAGACTGGGAAACCGGTCAGTTGTTTTGGAAACAATTGGCCAAATATGAAGGTGATGAGCGTAAAGCCATTGCCGATGTAAAGAGCAAATACCTTGATGATCTGGCAAGGACCAAAGACCTTTATTTCTTTTTAGGTACAACCCAGGTACACCATTGTGTTGCACCTAATCCATTTATTATTATTGGTGCTTTTTATCCTAAAATTGAATTACAAACCAGCTTGTTTTAAAAGTAATCCTAAATCAGGGAGTACTTTGAGTTTTGCTGCTGCTTTAAAAGATTCACTGTCATATCAAAGCTTGAACGCGAATTCTCTAACTACGGGAAAACCAGGGCTGGCCTTGCTCTAGCTGGCGCGACTTTGTAATCATAAGTGTTCGAAACCTTTGTTGAATGTGTTAAAAGCGAAGTAAAAACGTCAAAATTGTGCTGGGTTTTTAACTAAAACTTTAAAATCCTATACATAAAAACGAAGTTTTTCAATGTTTCGAACACTCTAACTTTGTAATCCGTGCCACAATTAAATCCCCGTTTGCACCTGTCTATCTCCTGACACATAAAGCAAAGCGGGTTTTTTCAATCTTAAAACCGAATGGCTTTGTTAAGTTTTGCTGGAAAACAGAAAATGGAAAGGATTAGCTATATTTGAAGAAAAATTCGCATGTCGGATTTTATTCAGGATGACACAAATAGGGAATATTCAACACTTTCTCCTTGTTGATTCGGATCTTCCTCCCTCAACCATAATTGGATGGGTTGTGTATAATGAAAAAGCAAAAACCAGATTACTGGAAATGGGAATAGCTGCTTCAAACATTCATGTAGATTCTGAATCTTATTTTTAAGCCATGATACAATATATAGAAGGAGATTTATTTGAAAGCAAGGCCGAAGCCCTTGTTAACACGGTTAATACGGTCGGTATTATGGGAAAGGGTATTGCATTGCAGTTTAAAAACCACTTTCCCTCCAATTACAAACGCTACGCACAGGCGTGTAAGGATAAGCAGGTGAAAGCCGGCAGCTTATTAATATTGGAAGACACTTCATTATTGGGAGGCAAAAAAAAGATAATAAATTTCCCCACAAAAACGGATTGGCGTAAACCTTCGGAATACAGTTACATTGAAAATGGTTTAATTGAACTATCAAAGTATATTCAGGAGAATTCGATTAAATCTGTTGCAATTCCGCCATTAGGAACCGGCAATGGAGGCCTGGAATGGAACAAAGTAAAAGCCTTGATTGAGAAATACTTGTCAGATTTGGAATGTGATATACAGATTTACCTTCCTAATGTTCTGATAAGGGAAGTTCTGAAAAAAGAACGGGTGAAATTAACTCCTGCCCGGGCCATGTTGTTATCAGTTCTTTTCGATTTAGTTCGTAGTGGCGAATTTGTTTCGGAATTTGCTGCCGAAAAAGTGGCCTATTTTTTACAGCGTTTTGGGGCAAAGGATTATTTCAAACTGGAATTCCAGCCTAATTTTTATGGTCCTTACTCGGGAAAGGTAAAGCATGTTTTGTATTATATGAATGGAAGCTATATAAGCGGATATAGCGCCAAAGACAAAAAACCCTTTGAAGAACTGGGTTTAATGTTTGATGCTGAAAAGGAGGTAACTGAATATCTGGATATTCCGGATAATGCCGGCTGCAAAGAGATTGTTCATAAAACCAAAGCATTCCTGTCAGGATTTTACTCGGCTTTCGCGTTAGAATTGTTGTCGAGCATTGATTTTATCATGAAGGAGAACAATGTGAATTCAGTAGAAAAAATAACGAAACATCTTGAAAAATGGAGTGACCGCAAGAAAACATTATTTACAAACCCGAATTATATATCATTGGCAGTTAATAATTTAAATAAACATTTTGGTTAAATTCAAGTGCCGGGCAATAATACTTAACTTATGGAAGCTATTTATCCGGGGCAAAACTTGTTACAAAAGATTATATCAAACAAAGAACCACATCAGATCTTTAGGGGTAGCACATCCCATAATGAAGATATTCGTGTTTTGGCTCCACTATTCACTATTCACTATTCACTATTCACTACTTCACATCCTTGCCATAAAGGCATCTTTGATATGGTTAAGTACTACTTTCCCGCCTCCAAGTAAAATTCCGATAACATCAAAACGCGTTTCCCCTTTGAAATTAGCAAGCTGAATATAGGCATCGGCTGTCCTCACAATGGCTTTCATTTTGGCGGGTTTTACCTCCATTTCCGGTTCTCCGAAATGATCGGTTGTGCGGGTTTTTACTTCCACAATTACAAGCCACTCTCCATCGCGGGCGATAATGTCGAGCTCATCGTGGCCAAAGTGCCAGTTCCGCTGCAGAATCTTGTACCCTATCCGGAGGAGGTGTTTTTCGGCCAGGTCTTCGCCGATTTTTCCGAGTTCGTTGTGATCAGCCATGGAAGGGTTTCTGGTTCAAGGGTTCTAATGTTTAAATGATTTAGCAAAGCGGAAGTTGAAGTGAAATGGAAACCAAGCTTTAGCATGGTGGAGCTCTGCGACATTCTATTGTTCTATTGTTCTACTGTTCTATTGTTCTCTTGTTCCTGCTTCATTTCCGAAAAATCGGGACAGGCTGTTCCTCCTCGCAGTGACGTGTTCAAGGGTTCTATGTTTATAAGGTTCAATGATTCAATACTATTTTATCCTCACACAATAAAACCTTAAAATCCGGCATCATTTCAAAAACAACCTTATCAGGTATAAGATGACATAAATAAATACGAAAAAACCCAGGAAGAAAAGTGCAGGTTTTAAGATTTTACGAAGCATTGTGCCGGGTTTCGCTGTTTCTCCAACAGGTAAAAACTGTAGCGAAACACTTTCACCATCAATGTTTAACTGAACTTCACGGCCCATGATCAATGCCCGGTTATCGGCCATATGCCCTGCCGGGAAATTGAAACATACCGGTATTCCGGCTTGAGCGGCATACTCAGAAATGATGTGCTCCGCCTGTTTGCCAAATGGCACAGTGTTATCATTCATTTTGGTTAAGCCGCCCACTATCAGCCCTTTAAGTCCTGATAGTTTACCGCTTCGTTTCAGGTTCATCATCATACGGTCCACATGGTAGAGATATTCATCCAGATCTTCAATAAATAGGATTTTCTCTTCAGTCTGAATATCTGAAGGCGTTCCGGTGAGAGAATATAAAATCGAAAGATTGCCGCCAGTGAGCACTCCTGATGCGTTTCCGGGCTTGTTTAAAAGCTGAGGATTCAAGGAATATTGAATAGTTTCACCAAATAATGCGTTGTGCAAAGATTTTATGGCAACTTCGGAGCCTTCCTCTGCAAAATTGATAGGCATAATGGCATGAAGGGTTTCAACGCCAAACTGGGTTTGAATATGCGAATGAAGCACGGTAACATCGCTGTATCCGACAATCCACTTGGGATGCTGCCCGAAAGTGCTGAAATCGATCATATCAATAATCCGCACTGTTCCGTACCCGCCACGGGCACACACAATGGCTTTAATATCTTTATCGTCGAGCATCATTTGCAAATCAGCCGCGCGTTCCTCGTCAGTGCCTGAATACTGGTTGCTTTCGCCAAACAAATGTGGGCCTGTAACCACCTGCAATCCCCACGAACGGAAGGTGCTGAAGGCAGCCTCCATTTCGGAAGGGGAAACTTTTCGGGCGGTTGCAATAATGGCAATTTTATCGCCGGTTTTCAGGTAAGGAGGTGTGATCATAGAAATAAATTTCACATCAAAAGTAATGAATCCATAGGAAAATCATTCTTCATAAGAGAAAAGAAAACGACTAATGCACTAAGTTCACGAAGGATCACCAAGGGCTTGTAATGAAAAGCATAAAATGCTGTCTTCTCATATATTAATCTTAGTGAATCTCAGTCTTCATGAGAGAAAAGAAAACCACTAAGTGAAACTATAATTCAAGGCAGGCCATTAAAATCAGCATCATAAGTGATTGAATAATAAGATTCAGTGCAAGAAAATCTTTCTAATAAATCAACAGTAGAAGTTACAAACCCTAACCTCCACAAGCCAGAGCCAAAAAGGGTTTTGAAAAATGAATGCTTCGGCAATGCTCAGCACTGGTATCGAACAATGAATATCGAATGAAGTAAAAACCCCAAATGGAATTAAGATAATAATAATGATAGCAGCACTAATTTTAAAGCTTCATAACTTCAAAATTCATTATTCCTTGTTCATTATTCGATATTATAAAATCAATTTGACATATTCTGATTAAAAACACACAAATATTGTTATTTAGGCACAAACCCCCAACTCCCAACACTTAAATCCTTATTTAAAAAATCCAATTCAATCAAACCTTTCCCATTTCATAAGCTAATCAGTATCTTTGCCAACTATTTTTACCAGGAGGAAAACTATGACTGATCCCAGCACAAAAACCTTTAAGCGTTATACCGTTACTTCAGCTCTGCCTTATGCCAACGGCCCCATCCATATCGGGCACCTGGCCGGAGTGTATATTCCGGCTGATATTTACGTACGCTATTTACGCTCAGTGAAACGCGATGTTTTATTTATCGGTGGAAGCGATGAGCATGGCGTACCTATTACTATTCGTGCCCGGAAGGAAGGATTAACCCCTCAGCAGGTTGTGGATAAATACCATACTATAATTAAAAAATCGTTCGAAGAACTGGGAATTTCCTTTGATATATACAGCCGTACTTCGGCACCGATACATCATGAAACCGCATCGGCTTTCTTCAAAAAAATGTACGAGCAGGGCGATTTTATCGAAAAATACAGCGAACAATATTATGATGTGGAAGCAGGGCATTTTCTGGCCGACCGGTATATCACGGGAACCTGTCCGCGCTGTGGTAACGAGCGTGCTTATGGCGATCAGTGCGAAAACTGCGGATCGACCCTGAGCGCAACAGAGCTTATAAATCCGAAATCAGCATTAAGTGGTAATGTACCGATTATGAAAGAAACCAAACACTGGTTTCTACCTCTCGATAAGTATGAGCCGTGGCTTAAGGAATGGATTCTCGAATCGCACCGTGACGACTGGAAAACCAATGTTTACGGTCAATGCAAATCGTGGCTCGACAGCGGCCTGCAACCCCGCGCCGTAACCCGCGACCTCGACTGGGGCGTAAAAGTACCTGTTGAAGGTGCCGAAGGCAAAGTATTGTACGTATGGTTCGATGCGCCTATCGGGTATATTTCCGCTTCGCGCGAATGGTCGGAGCAAACGGGTAAGGATTGGGTACCATACTGGAAATCAGCCGACAGCAAACTTGTGCATTTTATAGGGAAGGATAACATTGTATTCCATTGTATTATTTTTCCTGCCATGCTGAAAGCCGAAGGCACGTATATTTTGCCTGATAATGTTCCGGCTAACGAATTCCTGAACCTGGAAGGAGATAAAATTTCGACTTCCCGAAACTGGGCTGTATGGCTGCACGAATACCTTGTTGATTTCCCCGGAAAGCAGGATGTGCTGCGTTACACCCTGGCTGCCAATGCGCCCGAAGCAAAAGATAATGACTTTACCTGGAAGGATTTCCAGACCCGTAATAACAGCGAACTGCTGGCGATATTTGGCAATTTCGTGAACCGCACACTTGTGCTTACCCACAAATATTTTGGCGGTGTAGTGCCTGCTTTAGGTGAAATGAATGATTACGACAGGCAAACTATTTCGGAAATTTCCGCATTCCCTGACCGGATTGCTGGCAGTATTGAAAATTACCGCTTCCGCGAAGCGCTAAACGAAATGATGAACCTGGCACGCCTTGGCAATAAATATCTGACGGAAACAGAGCCATGGAAAAACTTTGCATCCAATCCCGAAAAGGTGAAAACAAACCTGAATATTTCGTTACAGATATGCGCCAATTTATCCATTCTTTGTGAACCTTTTCTGCCGTTTACCGCAAGTAAGCTGCTCGAAATGATGAACAGATCAAAAATGAACTGGAGCGATGCAGGCTCCTGCACGTTGATGGAACCCGGTCATCAGCTTAATGCGCCTGCTTTCCTGTTCGACCGTATTGAAGATGATGTAATTAACGCCCAGATAAAAAGGCTTACCGATACCAAAGCCGAAAATGCAGCCGAAAACAGTGTAATCGCCGAACAAAAACCGGAAATCACTTACGACGATTTCACCAAACTCGACATGCGCACCGGTACTATCATAGAAGCCGAAAAAGTAGCTAAAACCGCTAAGCTACTGAAGCTAACCGTTGATACCGGACTCGATAAACGCACCGTGGTTTCGGGTATTGCCGAACATTATACACCCGAGCAGGTGATAGGTCAGCGAGTTGTTATACTTGCCAACCTGGCCCCGCGCAACCTGAAAGGAATTGAATCGAAAGGCATGATACTGATGGCCGAAAACAAGGAAGGAAAACTTTGTTTTGTTTCGCCGACTGAAGCTTTCGGGAATGGTAGCGAGGTGAGATAAAAACAATCTGAATCTTTGTAAAAGCCCTGAACATGAATTTCGGGGCTTTTTTTTCATGGCTACCTAAAAAGAAACGGAAGATAAGAAATTCATTTTCATTTTTATCCATTAGAAATTAGTTGATGATATTCGATCGTTTTCTGTATTCAACTATATTTGTATAGCTAATGATTCAAGTTAAAAGGGCAGGTATTGAATTTCGTTTTTCGGATTTTAAAACAAATAATTGACTTATTAAATATCAACAGATGACACATTTCGAGAACAACAATGAAGAAGAGCTTGAACAACTCAGGATTGAGAATGAGTTAAAAAAGATGAAATTGATGCTTGAACGCGGTGCTGTTTTTTCGGAATCAATTGACAGCAACAATCTTGATCCTGTTGTTGAAAATGAGTTTCTCCGAAATATTGAGGCATATGAGGAAAGCTTTGGTAATTCGGAACAAATATCGGTCTATAATTTTATTGAAACACCTGCTTATAAGTTAGTTGAAACTATTCCAGATTCACAGATAGCCGATGAATTGGGAAAGGTGATGGGTATTTTAAACGAATACGGTATCAGTCTTGATACTCTTTGTGAGGTTGAAGACCGTGAATTATATCGTTTTATTACGGAAGAGCTTTTTCTGCATGAAATTGATAATGTGCGGATTAAAGGAATGATGAGTTGTTTTATTTATGAGGAATTCCACCCAAATCACGAGTACGACATTCGGAATACGTCCACCGAAGGAATAACTTCATACCTGGACAAGGAAAACAAGTATTACACTTATTCGTTCGTGAAGGAGGCTGAGGAGGAATCATGGTTTAAAGATTTCCGTAATGCATTCGATACATTTTCATTGCAAAAGCTTGATATTGTTGATATTCAAATTGATACAAGTACAGCCAGGGTAAATTTCAATATCGATTTTTCTGCAGGTATGGAAGGAAAATTCGCCAAACAACGCTTCAGCGGCGATGGATATGTGATGTTAATTCACCAGTATGACTTTTGGTATATTAATAAAATACAGTTCCCGGAGGCTGAATAACACGGGGACATTATATTTATCAAAAGTTAATTTTAGTAGTTAATTT
Source organism: Bacteroidales bacterium (assembly GCA_038249705.1). Taxonomy (GTDB): domain Bacteria; phylum Bacteroidota; class Bacteroidia; order Bacteroidales; family UBA4417; genus UBA4417. The sequence goes on from JBBSDC010000061.1 coordinate 14,653, forward strand.
CCTTACACATCAGTGAGTTTAAAATAAAATCCCAATAGAGTTATGAGGAAATTATTTTGAAAGTTTCACTTAGCCGTCGTGAACATAGAACAAAGCTATCCAAATCTGGTTTGCTCAATCCGGAATTATAAATTACTTTTGCAGTCAGGTTTAAAATGGCCCTGTAGTTCAACGGATAGAACGGAAGTTTCCTAAACTTTAGATACAGGTTCGATTCCTGTCGGGGCTACTTTTACAAAACAAGCCGGTCTGATGGATTTAATCAGACCGGCCTTTTTTATATCCGAAAACTTCGGCGTGATATCTGTTTATTGAAACGCATCCTCCATCAGTAATGGCATATTCTGTTTAAAAACCAGCATCCTTATTTTGTATGTCCCGAATTCTGGATTCCAAACAAGTCGAACGATTTTTCGCTGAACGTATCATTAAATAAAAATACGGTAAGCGCTATGTAAGCAAAAAAAGCTAACACAATAAGTATATGTTTTCCAGACATTTTCTGAATTTCATGCCTTGATTTCACATCACATACTTCACCCGGACAATATTGAGCTTTTTCCTTATAGGCCAGCGAATAGAATTTGCATCCCAGGCAAATACCAAATGCCGATTCGAAGAAAAGGAATACAAGGCAGATCATGCATATTAAACCTGTTATCGGGCTGAATGAATTTACTATTACTGCCAACACTAACATAATAACTGCCAGAACGATACCAATTATCCATGCAAACTTTTTCTGCTTTGCCCCTACATATTCAGGAACCTGGTTCCTTACAATCCAACGCCCGATGATAAGCGTAGGTGAAAACTTTGGACTGATAAAAACACGTATCAGCAGATCGGTAAGAAATATAACAATCGCATATTTCAGCAGCAGGAAGTCTCCTTTTGTTGCTGCCGTTTGTATTGAAATAAACATCATGATAAACAGTATTCCGGCTGCCGCTCTAATTTCGCGTTCGTTTAACACCGGAATGGAATATCCATCCACATTTTCACCAAATTTAATAACTCTGTTTTCGTTTTTCATTTTTGTTGCTTTTTTTTTGATTTCTGATAAAAGTGTTTGTAACCGGGTCAACTTATAAAATTTTGCACCCTTTGCTTCTTCTGTGCGCCCTTGCGGCAAAGAATAAAGAACAAGGCTAACCACAAAGACGCTAAGTTATTGAAAAAGAATGCTCATATTTTTGAATTTTAACGTGTAAAATCATTTTGTAATTCTGAATTTGGAATGTCATTTTGATGTGTGTAAACAATACACGTTCATGGTCAAAATTAACGGATTTAAGCCTTTTTTGTTTGAATACTGCCAGATTATCTTGATTCAATGTTGCACGCGTTGTATCAATCGGAATCGGAATCACTTCTCCTTATCATCCACTTGTTAGGAATGATTCATACGCTGACATAAAAAAACCGACCGGCTATGAGGCCGGTCGGTTTTTTTATGTGAATAGTAAGTAAGCAGGTTACTTTACTTTATTGGTTTTTAAGCCCCATATTTCGACGCTTGCTTTTTCGTCCTTGCTGTTAGGGAGAGTTTTGTAAACGAAAACAATTTTCTTTATGCTGCGTTCGGCTCCACCTTTCAGATCAATTACGCGGCTTTCGCCGGGAGATTTAACGGACTGGCTGATCATCACGTTTTGATTGTCGCCACTTTCGAACATTACTTCAAGGGAAACCAAATCAATTGTAGCTTCAGTAACTTTAAATTTGAGGCTTGCAAACCTGTCGGAACCGAGAACTGAAATTTCGTCGCGGTCTTTATTAAAGTCAACTGTTCTTTCTCCAATTTTGTGCCATCCGGCTTCATCCGTTATCATAACGGAAGGTGTTTGTGCACTTGCAATACCAAAGCTTCCAACTACGGCAAGCAATAGTATTATTAACGATTTCTTCATTTTCATAATTCTTGTATTTAATTGGTTTTTAGTGAAGCAAAGGTCAGGTTAATGCAATGTGCTTTTGTTACAAAATTTCCATAATATATTACATGATTTACGGTGCTTCAGTTTTACCTCATAACATTCCTGTTTATAAATTCGGGGTATTTCGCAGGATAATACTCATAGCCTAAGTTTTAACTTGCAAACCCTGGTCAGCCGGGGAAGTATACATAATAGAGTTAAGCTGCTTATCAACCATCGCATTAAATTCATTAAATCCTGCTGGCTGTCCGCGGTGCATATAGAAAAGCATCATTCCGGTTACTACATATTTGAGCTGATTTTTCAACACAGCCGCTCTTTCTTCATTCACCTGTTTCTGTTCGGCTAAAAATTGCCATTCAGTGTCGCATAAGCGGTCAGGGAAGGAGTAGATTAATGAAGCTGTTGGCTGATTGGCACCAATATCATTCATTTTTTCAATAAAAAACAACTCAAAAATACCGGGGTATTGCACAAAATAGCGAATGTATGATTTCATAATCGCTTGTATTTTTTCCTTACCGCGTGGAACATTACTGGTTTCGTTGGCAATGATTATTCCAGCTTCCTCCTGAAATCCTTTAACACAAATAAACACAAGTTCTTTGATATCCTTAAAATAATTGTACAAAGTAGCATAGGAATATCCTGCCCGCTCAGCAACTGCCCGCACGTTGATGCTACGGAGGCGTTCTCCTTTGAGCATTTCGCGGGTGGCCTCTGTAAAATACCCGCGTGTCCGCTGCTCCTGAATTTCCTTTTTATCCATGGTTTATGTTGTTAGTATATTTAACGATGCAAAATGCTGAACAATGTTAATAGGATTAACATGAGTGAAAAAATAATTTCAGATTAATTTTTCGAAGCTGGTCTGAATGTTCGGAATAAGAGAGGCGCGAATAGGTATTTGGTTCCAGAAAAGCACTATTCTATAGCCCCATGCTTCTTTGCAGTTGCTATCCAGTGTTCAGCCAGGGTTTCCGGGTTTGCACCAATACCTCTGGCGAGATGCAATGCCACTCCCATCAGTAAAACTGAAGCTTCACGAAATTGCTGGTTTGTTTGCACGGCTCCGAATTTTTCCTGCGCTTTAGCCTGCAATAATTCATTGTGTTTTTTTGCAAATAAAACAGGATCGTCTTGATAATCACTAATTTCCGGAAGCATAAGGCAATCCATCCATTCAGGTCCAATCCTTACCGCCAATACTTCGGGTGGCTCGTTGCCCATTTTTCGCCATAATGGCAATGTGTCCTTATCGCCGGATTCAGCCAGACCGGTATCAAGCAGTAGCTCAAATGCAATATCAGCTAAATTCTGCATTACCTCCACATAAGCATCCTGAGCCTTTTCAAACTTGTTAGTTTCCTGGCCTTTCAGGTAATCACCTACTGTGAGCTGAGGTAATCCGGAAACTTCGGGGCATCCTTCCAGGCATGGGAATTCATTCCCCTCGTATATATAGTGAACCTCGTTACTTTGTATCTGTCGGCCAAGCGGATATAAGCGGCAGGATAAAGGGCGCCCCAAATGTACGCTGCATCCGAAGTTTGTAATATACTGACTGCATGACGGTTGCTCCTTATAGCCAATAGCTCCGTTGAACCTTAACCGAATGCCGCCAAACTCACAATACAGATGGCGAAATTCCCTTTCAGTAATTTTTTTCTCCCTGGCCAGGCATAACAGTTCCCATGGATTAAGCAGTACACTTTTCCCGTGACAGCAGGTTCCGGTTCGTGAGCAGGTGAGAGGTAATATATGCTGAAGACTAAGTTTGGTTGTTAACATTATTGCTGCTTAGTGGTTTGAGTATCAAGTTTCAGTTTTTATTGCATTTAAAGTCAACCCACATTTGATCGTGATCGGCCCAAACCATGTGAGTAAATGGAATTGGTGACAATTTATGGAATATCAAGGTTTTATTCTCTGCCGCGCAAAATCTCCAATGAACTTTACTCTGGAGTATTATAGGTTTATATTGCATATAATCAAGCATTTGAATTGTTGCCACATAAGTTTTCAAATTGCAATGTACTGAATTTGCGGTGCAAAACTAATTGGAATATGAAAGTGCTCAACAGTCCAATTATGTGGTACTGATAAAAAATATGAGGCTTCCCATTTTTGAGCATCGAACTCAGGCTCTGTTTCTTGTCCGTAAATTGTAAGCGAAATTAAACTAAGTAGTATGATTATTATTTTCTTCATCTTTTACAAGGGATTTTAAATTAGTCGCATCAGGAAATTTTTGTACAATACAAAACATTGTAAACCAATTTGATATGATTATTTAAAGGTAAACTCTTTTCTGTTGAAATCCTTCAAATATAGCCATTATTCCAATTCCGTATGAAATCTGAGAGATTCAAACTGGTATTTTGGAATCCATTTCTTCATAGGTAATCCTTCTGTTTTTACATTCTTTAATCAAACAAACTGTGAGCTAATCCATTTTTAAACCAATAAAATTATTCACTTTATGTTTTCATTAAATATTGAAGTTTTATCGCTTTTACTCATGCAAAAGTACTTTTATCAACATTTAGTTCAACCGAAGGCTGTATGTTGAATTTTTATGACCAAAATTTGATACTTTTAATGATTGAAAGTTACCTTTATCAAAGCCCTGAACAGTTCGGATTGTCAAACTGTTTTATCTGATAAAATCAGCTGAAAAACGATTTGTAAAAACACAGAATATTCGAAAAATGAGTTTATTGGAAGCAAGCATACTGGTGATTGACGATGATGTGGATGTGCTCACCGCCGTTCGTTTATTGCTTAAAACAGAAGTGCAGCAGGTGGTTATCGAAAAAAATCCGGAGAGCATTCCGTCGCTTATCACTTCGCGCCCGTTTGATGTTGTGTTGCTGGATATGAATTTTAACGCGTCAATCAATACCGGCAACGAAGGCTTGTTCTGGCTCAAACGCATAAAGGAAATGAAACCCGATATTTCGGTGATTATGATCACGGCTTACGGCGATATTGCCCTAGCGGTGCGATCGTTGAAAGAAGGCGCTTCGGATTTTATTGTAAAACCATGGCACAACGAAAAACTAGTATCGACAATTGCCGATATTTTAAAGAAAAAAACACAGCAGCCTTCTTCTGCAGGCAGTCCGGTTTCAGCCAAAAATACTTATCCCGACCTGTTGGGCAATAGTGATGTGATGCTCGATATTTTTTCGAAAATCGATAAAATTGCACCTACCGATGCCAATATTTTAATTCTGGGCGAAAACGGAACCGGCAAAGACCTTATCGCGAAAGCCATTCACGAAAAATCGTTACGTAATAAACAACCATTTGTAAAAGTGGATATTGGAGCACTTACCGAAACTTTATTCGAAAGTGAATTGTTTGGTCATAAAAAAGGCGCATTTACGGATGCAAAGGATGAACGGATGGGTTTGTTTGAAGCAGCCAATGGCGGCACACTTTTCCTGGATGAAATCGGGAATATTTCACTTCGCCAGCAGGCCAAACTGTTATCGGCTTTGCAAAACAGGCAGATCACACGGCTGGGTTCCAACCAATCCATACCTGTTGATATACGGCTGATTTGTGCCACCAACCTCCCCATGAGTGAACTGGCTAATGAAAACCGGTTCCGGAAAGATTTGGTTTATCGCATCAATACGGTTGAAATTGTTATACCACCGCTGCGCAAACGCAACGAGGATATCCGGCTGCTGATAGAGCATTTCGTAAAAATGTACTCAGCCAAATACCTGAAAACCAATATCCGGTTTTCGGATGCCGCTTTTAAAAAACTGGAGCAATATCACTTTCCCGGCAATGTGCGCGAACTACAGTATATTATTGAGCGGGTGATCATTATGTCAGATGAAAATGAACTTACACCCGCTGAAATTATTTTCTCGCCAATTGAATCGTCCAATCAGAACACTACTCTGGAAAACGATGAAACCAAACTCAGCAACATCGAAAAGAACACTATTTTAAGGGTGATTGAAAAAAATAGCGGCAACATCACGAAAGCCGCAAAAGAACTGGGAATAACACGTACGGCTTTGTACAGAAGGCTTGGTAAATATGAAATTTAGAAAAAGCGACCTGCGTCTGTTTTTACGAGTGATACTGCTGGTACTCACGCTTCTGGCTTTTGCGTTCACAGTTTTGCAAAAACAATATATTTTCGATCTGGTGCTTGTACCGGTCATCATTTTTCAGGTGATCGATTTTTACCGCCTGCACAAAAAAGCGCAGGACGAAGTGGAGCAGTTTGTTGAATCCATTCATTACCGTGATTTTTCCAAATATTTTAATGTAAAACAGGCACCGGTTGAAGTACAATCGCTGCGGCAGGGATTTAACGAAATCAATACCACCTTTCGCGTGGTAAGCAAGGAAAAGGAACAGCAGTACCAATACCTGCAAAAA
>JBBSDC010000062.1:0-20881 GCA_038249705.1 Bacteroidales bacterium
ACCATACATTATTTCCTTTCTGCAGGCCGCTAACATCATCAAAAAGTGAACCTATTTCCATTTTGGTTTTAAAGGTTTCGTGCAGGTTGCCTACCATTAGAATACCTCCAATAAAAAACAATATTCCTACGATGACAAAAATTCCTACTATAACTGCTCGTCTGTTTGGTGATTCATTCATGACCTATTGTATAAAATTGTAGTTAAAAAAACCTTTTAGCTGTTCATCATCTGTATCAAATACATCGTCGAATGTTCCTATTTTCAAAAACCGTCCATCGAGCAGCATTGCTGTACGGTTGCCGGTATTTTTGGCGCAGGTAAGGTCGTGAGTTATAATGATGGAACTGGTGTTGTATTTCTGCTGTACCTCATTTATAAGTTCAATGATTTCGGCACTTGTAACCGGATCGAGACCCGAAGTGGGTTCGTCGTACAGCATAATTTCGGGTTTGAGAATTAATGTACGCGCAATTCCGATTCGCTTGCGCTGTCCACCCGAAAGATCGGATGGAAGTTGGTTAGCCTTATCATTTAAACCAACAGCTTCAAGAACCTCAGCCACTGCTTCGTCAACATCTTTTTTGCTGAGGTTCATCGTGTTCATAGTGAGCGGGAATGCAAGGTTCTGATACACATTCATACTATCGTATAAAGCACTGTTTTGAAATGAAAAGCCAATCCGCAGCCTCAGAGTATCGAGTTCTTTCCTTTCCAGTTTATCAACTTGTTGTCCTAACACTATCACTTCGCCTTTATCGGGTTTTAGCAAACCCACCATAATCTTAATCAGCACCGATTTTCCTGTACCTGATTTTCCCAGGACAGCTACATTTTCGCCTTTAAAAAGCTCAAAATCAACTCCTCTTAAAACATGCAGATCACCGAACGATTTAAATAAACCGCTTATTGAAATAACCGGTTCATTGTAATCTATTATATGTTGTTTAATTTCTTCCATCGCTTAAAAATATCGGATCCAGTTGGCTAACTGAACAATTATAAGTTCCTCGATAAATATGAGGAACATTGATAGAACTACAGCCTGGTTTGCAGCTTTACCTACCCCGCGGGTTCCCTGGGTGGCATTAAATCCTTTATACGCACCAACTATGCCAATGGTAAATCCGTAAACAAGTGCTTTGGCTACTGATGTAAAAATATCGAGAAAGCTAATAGTGGAAAATGCACTTTGATAAAAGCTGATTATACTGCTTGACTCCTCCGAATGCACATTCATGTACGAACCATACAACCCTACAAAGCTGCAAAACAACGAAAGTATAGGTATAGTAATTGTAGTAGCCAGAACACGTGTTACTACCAGATACTTGAAAGGATTAATAGACGAAACTTCCATGGCATCAATCTGCTCGGTAACTTTCATGGAACCAAGTTCGGCACCAATGCTTGATCCTACTTTACCGGCACAAATAAGTGCTGTTACAAGCGGACCCAGGGCTCTTACAATAGCAATACCAATTAAAGAAGGCAACCATGAAGTTGCCCCAAAATCCTCCAGCGAAGGCCGCGATTGTTTAGTGAAGACCACACCTACTATAAAGCCGGTAAGTGTAATAAGTGGCAATGATTTTAATCCTACCTCAAAACTTTGATTTATTACTTCACGAAAGTGAAAAGGTCGTTTAAATGCCTCTTTAAAAAATCGCGCAGTAAACTGCCAGGCGCTGTGTACGCCTGTAAAATACTGATCAATTCCTTTTGAGAATATGTATTTCCTGTTATTAATAAGAGCCATTTAGAATATAGGTGTTTTAAAATGCAAGGCTTCGAAAAAGACTTATTGTTATAATTCGTATTGCTCATGTAATAGCTGCCTCCATTCCAATAATATAATCTCTTTTTACTGGCAGATTACACTGCAAAGATGAAAACAACTCATCCAAAACCAGTTACATAACTTTTAAAATATGTTACATGATTCACACATTGGAGGCTGTGTTTGTGCAGGCGCAGGATACGCAGTACACCCGGCCGTCGTGGTGGTTTGGTGTGGCGGGTGGTGCCAACTTCAATTTTTATAATGGTTCCACTCACCAGCTTAATGCAGATTTCACTCCTCCTGCCACTTTTCACGAAGGACAGGGCATTGGACTATATGTTGCTCCTCTTATTGAGTATCATCGCCCTGATTCCCGCTGGGGATTTATGTTTCAGGCAGGCCTCGACAGCCGTAAAGGTTCATTCAAGCAGGTAAAAACCCCTTGTAACTGCCCGGCTGATCTGGAAACTGACTTAAGCTATATTACCGTTGAACCAAGTTTACGCTTTGCCCCTTTTAAATCTGATTTCTATTTGTATGCTGGCCCAAGGTTTGCTTATAACATGAATAAATCATTCACCTACAAGCTAGGTATCAACCCGGCTTTCCCTGATCAGGAACCAACACCTGATGTTTCGGGCGATTTCAGTGATATGAACGAAACCCAGATTTCGATGCAGGTTGGTGCTGGCTACGACATCTATCTTTCGTCGCAAAGCCACCGGACACAATTCGTACTCTCCCCATTTGTTTCGTTCCAGCCTTATTTTGGACAAACTCCCCGTGCAATAGAAACATGGAATATTACAACTGTAAGAGCCGGACTGGCTCTGAAACTCGGCCGCGGACGTGAAATTCCAGCAGCTGTAAAGGTTGAAACTATCGTACCTGTTCCTGTTCCTGTTGTAGAACCAAAAGTAGCGTTTACTGTAAACTCACCAGAAAATAAGCCCGCTGCCCCTGGCGTAAGAGAAATATTCCCTGTCCGTAATTATGTTTTCTTTGATTTGGGATCAACCCAGATTCCTGACAGGTATATCTTACTTAAAAAAGACGAAGTGAAAAACTTCCGTGAAGATCAGCTTCAGGTAAAAGTACCTGAGAATTTCTCAGGCCGCTCAGCCCGTCAGATGGTTGTGTATTATAACGTGCTTAATATCCTTGGCGACCGTATGGTGAAAAATCCTTCAGCTACTGTAACGTTAGTTGGATCATCAGAACAAGGCAGTAAGGACGGACGCGAAATGGCTGAATCAGTTAAGAAATATCTGGTAGATATTTTTGGAATTGACGCTTCGAGGATCACAACCAAAGGCCAGCTTAAACCTGATGTTCCATCGCAACAAGCAGGTGGCACGCGTGAACTTGAACTTTTGCGCGCAGGCGACCGCAGGGTAACCATCGAGAGTAGTTCACCGGCCTTACTCATGGAATTCCAGAGTGGACCCGAAACAGCACTAAAGCCGATAGAAATAGCGCCTGTTGAAAGTTATGTTACATTCGAAGCCGACAGTGCCACAGAAGCATACAAATCGTGGAGGCTTGAAATACGCGACGAACAAGGAGTAGTTCAACATTTTGGTCCATATACTGATAATAAAGTCAGTATTCCCGGAAAATCAATACTGGGAACAAGGCAATCAGGCGACTATAAAGTTAAGATGGTGGCTGACACTAAAAGTGGCAGGATAGAAGAGAAAGAAACAACCATGCACATTACCCTCTGGGCTCCGCCAGCCAGTGCCGAAGGTATGCGATTCAGTGTTATTTACGAATTTGACGAAGCTAAAGCTTTGCCTGTTTACGAAAAATACCTTACAGAGGTTGTAACACCCAAAATACCGCAAGGAGGAAAGGTAATTATACATGGCCATACCGACGTAATTGGAGAACCGGAACATAACAAGGAACTCTCTTTAGCCCGCGCCAACGATGTAAAAGGCATATTGGAAAAAAGCCTTTCGAAAGCCGGCAGAAACGATGTACGTATCGAAGTTTCTGGTTTTGGCGAAGATGAACAATCAGCTCCGTTTGATAACAAATTTCCGGAGGAACGCTTTTATAACCGTACTGTTATAATTGATATTCTCCCTAAATAGTTGTTTTATCAATCACTTACGCATTTCATTATTACAATGCTGCCTGGCTTAGCAACCAGGCAGCATTTTTTGATGCATTCAAAATCAGAAAAGCATTATGTGTGAATAATGTAACTCTTTCTGCAATTGTGTAACACGGTAGGACAATAATCGGCTCACCTTTGCAGGGAGAAAACCAATTGTTAATAAAAACATAAAACATGAAAGCTCTAAAAGTAGCCATCACTGCAATAGCACTGGTTTTAACCGTTGCATTGCAGGCGCAGGTTGATGTAAATATTAATATTGGTTCACCTCCTGTGTGGGGTCCGGCAGGATACTCAGGAGTTCAGTATTATTACCTTCCTGATGTATATTCTTATTATGATGTAAATTCATCCATGTTTATTTATCAAAGCAGAGGAAAATGGATTCACAGGAGTTATCTCCCGACCAGATACAGGAATTATGATCTGTACAGTGGATATAAAGTTGTAATGACCGACTATCATGGCAACACTCCTTACACGCATTATAAAACACATAAAATAAAATATGCGAAAGGCTATCGTGGCCCGGCACAAAAAAATATAGGTGTAAAGCCTGGAAAAAAGAACAGCAATGCCAAACAGAATGCCAAAAACTATTCAAAAGAAAAGGCGAACCAGGACGGAGGAAAAAACAATAAAGGTAAAAATGGTAATGGCCATGGTAAAAAGAAATAATTTTTGTACGTAACATAGTACCATCAGCATATTTGAAATAAAGAACTACTAAATACATAAACAAATGAAAACAATTACATTAACCTTACTATTGGCTCTCACAATAATCGGAACCAGTGCATTTGCTCAGAACAAGTCAATTTCTGAAAAACACGGCAATACCCTTAACCTCGGATTAGGTATTGGCGGTTATTATGGTTATTACCATCATGCAGGTCGTTCGTTACCTATTTTTAACATCAACTATGAATTTGATGTAGCACGCAATTTTACCCTGGCGCCATTTATTACACTGTACACTTACCGAAACAAGAATGACCATTATCGTGAAACAGTTATCCCAATAGGGATTAAAGGTTTTTACTATCTCGATCAGGCTGTTAATGCAGGTTCAGCCTGGGATTTTTATCTTGCCGGCTCATTAGGATTTGCATTACACCGCTCAACATGGGACGATGGATATTCGGGCGATACATATTACACAGGAGTAAGTCCGGTAATTCTCGATCTTCATTTAGGGGCCGAATATCACCTGAGCAACAGCGTAGGATTGTTCCTCGACTTATCAACCGGTGTTTCAACTCTTGGCTTATCTTTTCGTTAAGCCTTACAAAATAAACGTTTAACAAGTAAGCACTTTATTGAATTAAAAACCCGTTCCAATTCGAGACGGGTTTTTTAATTGATAGTGTACATATCATTGATTTCAAATAGTTTAAACTCATTAAAAATGATATCTGTACACACAAAACCGTAAATTATATAATTATTTCTCATAATTATATAACACTCTTCAAATAAAATCAGTTCAAATTTGTAGTGTCCAAAACTATGTCTTTCTATCGGACAACTACATTTGCAGCTCTGGTTTCAAATCTTTAATCATGTGATATACATGCACCGACAAACGATGAAATCCAACTACATATACCTGATTTTTTTGCTGCTGTTTATTGGCTGTGAAAAAGAAAAAACAGATGAGCTGCCTGAAAACATTATTAAGATTTATCCTGTCGAAAATGTTGTTGACAGTTTGAAGTTGATTTTTACTGAGAACGGAAATGTACAGATCAACAATCCTTCTTTTTTTTCAGATACCGTTCAGAAAAACATAGTTCTGAATAAAGAATCCCATGTTTATGTTACATTCCTCGATGAAGCAACAGCAGCTAAAAATACACTTTGCTGGTATTCATACTCTCAATCACAGCCACCACAGGTGATTGGTAATATTACAGGAAATGTGATTTTCCCGAATATTTCAAAAACCGGAGAAGGTGGGCTTTTAGAACTCGGATACACTGTACAGTTAGGTACTGAGAAATTCGTGGCCGGTACTGTAATTGGCTTTTTCCTGATTGCGAGTGGCTGGAACGCCGGTACAATCAATTTTAATGCAAACACTTACTATACCAATTATAATTTCAATGTGGCCGGCAAACAAATGCATATTTTATTTAAAAACTCGTATTCGAAGTATCTTGTAATAGGTTTTGAAGATAATTTAACCGGCTCGTCCGATTTTAATGATATTTTATTTGCCATTTCGGATAATGATGAAGGCCATGAAGCCACTTCTTTCGACTTAAGTAAAGTGCCCGTTAAATAGCTTCTATAATACTTATAATTGCCTGTCGGAAGTAGCCATGGCACCTGACTTTCCAAAGCTCCTGCATTTAATAAAACAAGCCACATTTTCTCCTTAAAACAGGAATTTAAGGAATCAGCAAATTTACAGTGTGTGAATATTGTAACAATTTCATAAAATAATGTAACATGCACTACCAGTTTGCTGCTGACCTTTGTATCAGAAAATATATTTACAAAACTTTAAAGATAAAAATCATGAGTACAAAGAAATTAATGATAGGTGTATTGGCAGGAACTGCCTTGGGTGCTGTATTAGGAGTTTTGTTCGCTCCCGATAAAGGCTCAACCACCAGGCATCGGTTTTCCAAAAAAGGCTTTGAATATTCGGATGAACTGGAAGAAAAATTCAATGACTTGATTGATAGCATAACAGAGCAATTTCAGTCGGTTGTGGCAGAAGTAAACGAAATGGCTGAAAAAGACAGGCTGAAAGAAACAAAGAAATAATTTAAAGGTTTCTGCACTCAGGCTGAAAAGATCGATTCGCCAACTCTCAGCGAACGCTACAAAATCACAGCTGCGGGCAGTTTTCATTAGAAAATAAACTTTTGTAAAATAAGTTCCTGAACTAAAAATTAAAGCAATGGAAACTGCATCAGATGCAATTGAATCACTGTTTGAGAAAGCTGAAGCGTATGGTAGAACTACTTACCAGCTTTCGAAGCTCAAGTTACTGGAAACAACCAACATAGTTGTAACCGCTTTAATAGCCAGGCTGAGTGTAATGCTAATGATCTCTATGTTCTCATTTATAGTTAGCATAGCTATTGCTCTTTGGCTGGGCGATATACTTGGCAAGGCCTACTACGGTTTCTTTATTGTTGCGGGTTTTTATCTGCTTGCCGGTATTATGCTGCATTTTTTTCTTCACAAATGGGTTAAAAAACCAATAAGTGAATTGATTATCAAACAAGCGCTCCAATAAAACATGCTATGGAAATTATAATCACAGATACTGATTTAAGAGCTGCTATTATTCAATTGGAAAACAAGCAGGCTGAGGAAGCGAAGTTGATGAAAGATCAATTTCTGATTGCGGTTGAAAGTATAAAGCCTATAAACCTGATTAAGAGCACTTTTATGGAAGCAGCCGAATCGGGCGATCTACAGGACAACATCATAAATTCAACTGTTGGCCTTTCAGCAGGTTATGTTACTAAAGTATTATTTCAAAAAGTTTCAGGAGGTAGCCCAATTAAGAAGGTACTTGGTACTGTTTTAATGTTCGGAATTAAAAAATTAATAGCCCGGAATCCTGAAACCGTTAGAACATGGGGAAAAGTATTTTTTAACGTTGTAAGGAATGTACTGAAGGAGAAAAACAAAAAAATGCCAATCACCGATACTCCTGAAACTCCCGGATTATAATATGGATTTCCGATTGTATTTCTGAATTTCCTTATCCTTGTTTTTCACGCTATAAATAACGCGGAACAAGCTAAGGCCAATAGATGTCCGTAGTGGAAGCTGCGGACATTTCTTTTAATAAAATCTGCTATAATTTGCTTGCTCAAGCTACTCTCATTTCAGTTTTTGCTTTAACATTTTTTTCGATAGTACCAACCGTAGTTTTATATTCGACTTTCTCTACGCTTTTAAGTTCGGCAAGAAGTTCTTTTAAATTAACAGTTGCAAAGGTGGATGTGCGATTTGAGTTGGAATACGGAATAATAAGATTCTCACCATGAATAATGGAACCACATGAAAAAATAATATTAGGAACAGGACCCTCTCTTTCCGAATCATTTGGAGTTATCAAGGGGACATTTAACCTTCCGGCTTCTTTTGCCGGATTATCAATTTCGAATAAAGAAGCACTGATCACACATTTTCCCATCGGCCCGACAGCATGTGATAATACCAACCAGCCAGCTTCTGTTTCAATAGGGGATCCGGCATTTCCAATTCGCAAAAGTTCCCATGGATATTTGGATTCCTGAATAAGAGTTGCATCGCGCCAAATATTAATACTATCCGAAAATGCGATATAATTGCTTACTTCATCAATTTGGCAAAGCATGGCATATTTACCGTTAATTTTCCTTGGGAATAAGGCCATTCCTTTATTACGCACAATTTCGCCATACATGGGCAATACCGTAAAATGGTAGAAATCGGTAGTTTTGATTAATTTGGGCATTACGGTTACACCATCGTTAGCGGAGTAGGTAGCATAGTAAGTTATTTCTCCGTTGTCGTCAGTAAACTTTACAAAACGGGCATCTTCTATACCTTGCTGCTCGGCTTTTGAGATCGGGAAAATAACTCTTTCGGAAATAGCCGAATCGATGGAAAAATCAATTTCATAATGCGACGATGCCAGCCACATTATTTGATTTACAAGCAATTCCTTTTCCATCGTGTTGGGGTCTTTAGCATCCCTCAAACATCGCATCAGTTCGCCAAACGTAAATGTATCGCCTAATTTATCCAGAATATAAGCCGGAGAAATAGCATTTTCGTGATCGAGTATTACACCCAGTTTTTCAGTGAAAATCTTTTTGTTGTAAATATTCCGTTTAATTACATCAGGTTCGGCCAGCATTTTGCCAATATGTTCAAGAGTTAAATTATTATCACGGTCGAGAATGCCTGAGCGAAAAACAATTGATGATATGTGTCCTTCACCGGTAGCTCCGAAACTTATAATAACCCGTTTCTCATCCTTGCCTAATTCAGTTTGATCAGGATCTTCAATCATTGACGGATTGCAAAATGCAACCGATTCGATTGAATATTCCTTGGTAAAACAGGAGCCTATGAGGGCTTTTACCGGAAAACTCAGTTCGTTAACATTAACACCCAGCCGCTTAAATACAGGACTTAGTTTGTTAATTTGCTTTTCAAATGTTCGGGTAATATTTCTGTGCCTGGTCGAAAATTCGCGCAGCAATGTGTTTAATGCATTGTTAACTTCATTTTCGGGCATAGCAAGTACGGTTCGGATAATTTCGATGCTTCTGTTTTCGGAAGTGCAAATGAAGCGGGGGATGATGCGGCTGGGGTCAGGTGTAAACTGAATGTTGTTCCTGAGAATTTTAACATGCATTTGAGTAGGTGTTTATCTATACAGTATCATTAGTTAATCAATGATCGCCCTATTAGTAACTGTATGAAAATGAAGTATTGCAAATTTATAAAGCCATTCACTTGCTAACACATTACTTGCTTGTTAATTATGAACTTATATATGTTTATAAATATTTAGTATTGAAAAATTAAATTGAGCCTGCTGAAAAACTCAAGCAATTTTTGAGGATTTAGATTCCGGTGCTCTGCACATTGGAAGCACCGAAATATTGAAAGCTTGGATTTTTGTAAAGGATTTTACATTTCCCTTGCCCATTAAAAAACAATAAAATTATATAACCAGCTCATTAATTGCATTATATGTGTTTTAAAACAAACCCTATTGGGTATTGAAAAATTAAATTGAGCCCGCTGAAAAACCCGAAGTAATCTAGATTAAATTACTTCCGGTGCAAGGAAAATGCAACTTCAGATTCCGGGTTTAATCAGGGCGTATTATTACCTGAGGCTTTGAGCACATCAAGCAATTCGCGCAGATTTATAGTAGCGTATGTTGATGAATGGTCGGACATGGCATACGGGACGATGAGATCCTCGTTATGCACCATTGAACCACACGAATATATAACATTTGGCACATAGCCTTCTCTTTCAAATTCATTGGGCACCATTAGCGGGTTATTTAACCTTCCGATCAGCTTCTCCGGATTATCAAGTTCATACAATGATGCGCCTAGAGTGTATTCCCTCATCGAACCAACGGCATGAGTAATTACCAGCCAGCCATCTTCGGTTTCGATGGGTGAACCGGCATTGCCAATCTGCACGAGTTCCCATGGGTATAGAGGTTGTTGAATAATTTTAGCTTCGTGCCATAAGTTTAATCTATCGGAATAGGCGATATAATTATTTACGCCGTCAATCCTGCAAAGCATGGCATATTTGCCTTTTATTTTACGGGGGAATAAGGCCATTCCTTTATTCTGAGCTATTTCGCCATTAATTGACAATACTTTAAAACCATAAAAATCCTTGGTACTGATTAGTTTTGGCATTATAGCCATTCCATCATAAGCTGTATAAGTGGCATAATACGTTATTTCACCATCATCATCAGTAAATTTTACGAAACGCGCGTCCTCAATGCCTCTTTGTTCAGTGGCCGATATGGGGAAAATTACTCTTTCGGAAATGGCTGAATCAATTGAAAAACTAATCTCGTAATGCGAGGAAGCCAGCCACATCATACGGTTCATTATCTTTATATGCTCTTCGGTAAGGCTGGGATCTTTTCGTGAAATTTCAAGGTTTTTCATTAGTTCGCCGTAGGTAAAGCTATCTTTCAGCTTGTCTAAAATAAATGCCGGCGAAACAGCATTTTTACTTGGTTGCTTTTCAACTATTTCTTCAACTATAACAGGAGGAATTACATTTCCTTGGTCAGCCTTTTCCTCGCGTTTATCAAGTATAGCGGGCGATATTACATTCCCCTGCTCCTGAAGCTCAGCTAGTTTCTTTTTAAAAGACTTTTTCTCGTAAATATTACGTTTAATCACATCGGCTTCGGCCAGCATTTTACCTACAGGCTCCAGTATAAGATCGCTATTGCGGTCAAGGATTCCTGAGCGGAAAACGATAGATGAAATATGACCTTCTCCGGTAGCCCTGAAACTAAAAATAACTCTCTTTTCATCGGAACGGGTCTCCGACTGATCCGGATTTTCAACCAAGGACGGATTGAAAAAGGCAGCTGATTCAATAGAATATTCCATTGTAAAATACGAACCTATCAGTGCTTTCTGAGCTAAACTCAAGTCTTCTTCATTAATTTCGATCTTATCAAATACCGGTGCCATCCGGTTAAAATGCTTCTCGAAAATTTTAGAAATATTCCTATGACGTCTCGAATATCCCCGCAGCAACTGGCTCATGGCAATATTTACTTCTTTTTCGGGCATTGCCAATACTTTCCTGATTATGTCGGCCGATCGCTCATCACTTACATACAGAAAACGGGCAATTACCCTACTTGGATCGGGTGAAAAAATAAACTTTTTTCTGTTTACAGCTACTTGCATGGAATTTCGTTTTTTTAAGCGGGAGAAGAACTATTTCGATAATTTTATTGCTTGCCTTAATTATTCAGAGTTTTGTTAAATGAAAATAATTTAATTTGAAATTATTTCAGCGTTTCCAATACTCTGGCGGACTCAGGAATTTTCCGGCTTTTTCGTTTTTTTTACGAAAGTAATGATTATTAGCGACGTTTTAGAGTTCTATTCGGTATATTATTCAATCATACTGTCATTAAATTATTTTTGTATTTTCTTTACAGGCTTACAACAGGCATTAAATCAAATGGTGGCAAATGTTATCTGCTTCAGCTTTCAATATTTACAGTGCAAAAATTATAAATTGTTAAATGATTGAAATGATTGACAAATAAAGCTATAGCAACAAAGTTTGTGCTACTCAAACTTTATGTTGCATTTGCGATTCGTGAAGGTTAAAGGTAATTAGATCCGGCAAGGGCAGGTATTTTTCTCAATTAAAATCCAATATCCTACATCTGGTTCAACCTATTGCAATCAAACTTATGATTATCATTCAAGCATAAAAAAAAGAGAGTACTACTTCCTGCAACCGTATTTAGAACAAAAACAGGCAAACAAGTTGGTGAATTAACCTCCGGTATAAAAGTGATAAGATTTCTCCCATTAAATAAGCAAATCATTCAACAGCTTTTAACTTTCAAATTAACCATTAAAGATTACACTTAAAATCTTATCTACACCATCGAAACCAACTGATAATAATCAATTTAAGCTTCTGTCCTATGTTTGTATTCTGGTATCAGGAAGTAGATACTCTGCATTAAAATCACGATAAAATTACTACTCACGGTTAGCGAAAGTGTTACACAATTAAATTTAAATATTACATAATTTACAGATACTGTAAATGTTAACGCACAGCGATGTTTTTAATATATGACTTACACTAACCAGGAGTGCTGTAATTATGGTTATAAAATATTGTATATTTGTGTATTGCATAATTATCCTTAATAAGTTGAAGCTTTATATAAAAAATATGGTTTGCATTCGATGCAAAATGTCAGTGGAATCCGAGTTGAAAAAATTAGGATTGCACTATTCGTATATCGAATTGGGCGAAACCGAAATTATGGAAGACCTCACTGCAGAACAGCTGAAACAGCTAGGCAATGCCCTTGATAAAAGCGGACTTCAGTTAATGGATGATAAAAAAAGCATACTGGTTGAGAGGATAAAGACAACCATAATTGACCTGGTACATTTCAGGGACGACCAGATAAGGGTAAACCTGTCCGATTACCTGAGCGAAAAACTTAATCACAATTACACATATTTATCCAATCTGTTTACCGAAGTAAGAGGAACCACGATAGAGAAGTTTTATCTTTCGCATAAAATTGAAAAAGCGAAGGAACTCCTTGTTTATGATGAGCTTAACCTAAGCGAAATTGCCCACAAACTTCACTACAGTAGTGGAGCTCACTTATCGAATCAGTTTAAGAAAATGACCGGGCTTACCCCATCCCACTTCAAAAACCTGAAACACAAGAAACGCATCACCCTGGGCAATCTGTAAATCATGTAATATTTTCATTTTAAAATATAACGCTTTTTACTGCGTATGCTATGAACTTTGCATCCTGGAATTCATAGTACGATTATGAGTTTCCTAAAATAAAGAGGTTGTCTCAAAAAGCTGAATTGACTTTACTGCTGTCTCTTTGCAGATTCATCATAATATACAGACCTGGATTACCCTCAACCTGAAATAAGACAAATACTATTTTTTACTGTTGAGCAGTTGTCCCGTTTGTTGTAGCAAAGCCAATAACAAGAATATTTGTTTGATTTTTGAGGCAACCTCCTTTTTTCTTCAATAAATTCCCCTTCCACAATTATTTGCGGCAGTCCCTACGGATATCATTTTTACAGCAAGGTAACGAAACCTGATTTGCAATGTGTGAATGATGTAAACTTTCTGTTGAATAGTGTAACACATCAGTTACTTGCTGAAACTACCTTTGTTGCTGTAATTAATAGTTCACAATCACAGGATCGATAGCCCTAAGACTATTGTTTCTGAAAACCTAACCATCATCCAAAAAAAAAACAAAGTTATGGGAAGCTTACTTTACATCATCGCAGTCATTCTGGTTATCGCCTGGGCAATTGGATTTTTTGCTTACAGTGCCACCGGCATTATTCACATACTCCTTGTTATCGCTCTTATCGCGGTAATATTTCAGGTAATCCAAGGCCGGAGAGTTTTATAAACCGAACCACTAAATAATGAAAAAGAAATGAAAAAAATCACATTTGCTGTAATGGCAATTTTCTTGTCGCTAACATTTTATCCGGGAAACTCAGTTGCCTCAACCAAAAAACCCGCATCTCCGAGTTCGGTTGTAATTACTAATCCGGCTGATGAGGCTAAAGTAAAAACCCTTGAATTAAGGTTAACCGAAATTAAAGATATGGATATATCGGCTCTTAATTCGGCTGAAAAGCGCGAATTAAGAAAAGAAGTCCGTTCAATCAAGAAACAAATAAGTGAGTTGGGTGGCGGAGTTTACATCTCCGTTGGCGCAATCATCATTATTTTGTTGCTTGTGATCATTTTATTATAAACCATTAAACCAAAAATTATGAGTACAGGAAAAGTATTATTAGGCGTTTTGGCCGGTATCGCAACCGGTGCAGTTTTAGGGCTGTTATTAGCCCCTGAAAAAGGTTCGGACACACGAATGAAAATATCGAAAAAAGGAAAAGACTACAAAGATTCCATGAAAGATAAATTCAATGAATTTAAGGAAAGTATAACCGAAAAATTCGAAAAAGTGAAGGAAGAAGCTTCAGGATATGCTGAACAGCCTAAAGCTAAGTAATGTCAGCAGGGCTTATAGTAACAGCGATAAGACTGCCTTGAAGCAAATGAGTTTTAAGGCAGTTTTAATATTTATGCAATAAAAAATACCGAATATGGTGGATAATAAAGAGCTAAAAATCCCATTTTATGCCAAAACTACCATCTTTCTTGTTGGTTTGTTTACGCTTATTGCCATGCTGTATATAGCTCAAAGCATTATTATTCCCATTGTTTTTGCAGTTATTTTAGCTATTGTGCTGCACCCGGTTGTTCATTTCCTGGTACGGATGCGGATAAACAGGATTTTGGCTATTTCAATCGCACTTGTAATTACAATTTTGTTTATAGCCGGTTTAGGGATTCTTTTATATTCGCAGGCAAGCAAGTTAAGCGAATCGTGGCCTGCACTGGTTGAAAAATTCACACAGGCATTTAATCAGTCTATAGCTTGGTCATCAGGCTATTTTGATATTTCCCCCAGGAAAATACATGCCTGGATTACCGAAACCAAAAGCGAATTGCTCAACAACAGCGGTTCTGCTATAGGGCAAACACTTATGTCAGTCGGAAGTGCTATGGTAGTAGTGTTTTTAATTCCGGTTTACATTTTTCTGATATTGTTTTACGAACCGCTATTGCTCGATTTTGTACGAAAACTTTTTGGCACTTCAAACCAATACCAGGTTGGCACCATTGTAACCAAAACAAAATCAGTTATTCAGCAGTATCTGATAGGATTGATAATTGAAGCCGCAATTATAGCGGTACTAGAAATAACAGCACTTCTGATTCTGGGTATCGAATACGCTATTTTATTAGGCATACTCGGAGCAATTCTCAATGTAATACCATACATCGGGGGGCTGATAGCCGTAGCACTGCCAATGATAGTAGCAATTGCCACCAAAGATTCAGCATGGTACGCCGTTTACGTCCTTATTATTTATTATATCATTCAAATAGTTGATAACAATTACATTGTCCCAAAAATAGTTGCATCCAAAGTAAAGATCAACGCACTTTTTTCAATCATTGTGGTAATAGCAGGTAATGCGTTATGGGGTGTGCCGGGCATGTTCCTTTCCATTCCGTTGCTGGCCATTGTAAAACTCATTTTCGATCATGTTGAACCGTTAAAACCCTGGGGAATGTTATTAGGCGACACAATGCCTGAGCCGCAAGGAATCGAACCTATTATAAAAAAATAAAAAAGATATAAAATGACAGCAGCTAAAAAGTATCTAAAGCGGGAAATTAAATCCGGAATTATGCCTGAAACGCTAACAGGCAACAGTACTGGCAACGCTCTTTTTCGCGAGAAAATTAAGCGTAAAGAAAGCTATTCAATATACGATAAACTATTAACTAATCCGGTGAAAAATATTGGTTCGTATTCTGAGCAGGAAACTGCCGAAATACACTGGATGGCCGACGCTGCATATAATAAATCAAATTAAGTTCACAATTGTTTAATTAAAAAACCCCGACATGAAAAACAGGATCATTTTCAACCAACTAACATCCAGGGCAGTTCAAAGCCAGGACATATATATACCCGAGAATAATAAACTATACATATCATTACCTGAAAATAATACACAAATAGTGGCAAAGAATCCATTAAACCAGCTGGCCGAAATCTTGTTTGTTACCTCCTACCCGCCCCGCGAATGTGGCATAGCTACCTATTCGCAGGATCTGATAAAAGCAATGAACAACAAATTCAGTAGTTCTTTGTCAATAAAGGTTTGTGCACTTGAGTCAGGTAAAACTGATTACGACTATCCCCAGGAAGTAAAATATGTTCTGAAATCTTCAATAGCGGCTGAATACGAAAAAATGGCGGCTCGCATAAACAGCGATCCACTCGTTAAAACAGTGGTAATACAACATGAATTTGGATTTTACCAAAAACAGGAGAAAGCCTTCATCGAATTTGTGTACAATCTCAGCAAACCGGTTGTTATTGTATTTCATACCGTACTCCCTAATCCGGACGAAGAATTAAAACTGAAGGTAAAAAACATTGCAGGCGTTTGCGAATCGCTTGTGGTTATGACCAATACTTCGGCCGATATATTGATTAGCCAATACGGCGTATCTAAGGATTTAATAACCGTTATTGCACATGGCACTCACCTGGTTCCGAGCATCAGCAAAAAAGCCCTGAAAACAAAGTATAAACTGCTGGACAGGAAGGTTTTAACAACATTCGGACTGCTTGGTTCCGGTAAAGGTATCGAAACTACTATCGAAGCCCTACCCGACATCGTGAAAGCTTGTCCGGAAGTAATGTTCCTGGTGATTGGCAAAACCCATCCCGAAGTAGTAAAGGAAGAAGGTGAAAAATACCGCGAAATGCTTGAACAAAAAGTAATTGATTATTCCCTTCAGGATAATGTTCGCTTTGTGAACAGCTATTTGCCTTTGCCCGAATTGCTCGAATACCTGCAACTTACTGACATTTATCTGTTTACCACCAACGATCCGAACCAGGCAGTTAGCGGTACTTTTGTATATGCTATGAGTTGTGGCTGCCCCATCATTTCCACCCCAATACCTCACGCTAAAGAATTGCTGACTAAGGACACAGGAATTATATTTAATTTCCGTGATTCGCAACAACTGGCAACAAGCGTAAACCGACTGCTCCGCAACGAAAAATTACGCAAAAGCATAAGCATAAATACACTGCACAAAATAGTTTCAACAGCATGGGAAAACTCAGCTATTGCTCATGCAATGCTTTTCGAAAAAATAACTAATGATAAAATCCTTACCCGGTTTAATCTTCCCGAAATTAATCTGAGCCACCTGAAACATATGACAACCCAGACGGGTATCATTCAGTTTGCAAAAATTAACCGACCCGATATTAAAACTGGTTATACCCTTGATGATAATGCCCGTGCTCTGGTTGCAAGCTGCATGTATTTAAAGCTTACCGGCGACAAGGAAATTATGCCTGAGATTAGGAAATATCTCAAATTTATCAGCTTTTGCCAGCAGCCTGAGGGCAATTTCCTTAATTATGTAGATAAGGAACTCCGATTTACAGATCAAAACCAGGAAGTAAATTTAGATGATTCCAACGGTCGAGCCATATGGGCGCTTGGTTACCTGGTAACATTATCAAATGAGCTGCCTGCAAAAATCATTGAGCAAGCTGTAGCAATTATTAAAAAAGCTGCAACGCATGTTGAATCCATACATTCAACGCGCTCAATGTCCTTTTCGATAAAAGGATTGGCTTACTATCAGGGATCTATTGAGAGGGAAGAGAACATTTCGCTGATTAAAACACTTGCTGATCGCTTGGTTCAAATGTATAAGCATGAATCAGGCAAAGGATGGAAATGGTTCGAGAGCTATCTTACTTATGCTAACAGCACTTTACCCGAGGCTTTGCTTTATGCATGGAAATCAACCGGAAACAAAGTGTATAAGGACATAGCCGTTGAGTCATTCAATTTTCTGCTTTCGCAAATTTTTAACGAAAGAGGAATTGAAGTAATTTCAAACCGAAACTGGCTGCAAAAAGGACAGAAAGGTGGCCAATATGGCGAACAGCCTATTGATGTAGCCTATACCATATTGGCTTTAAGCGAATTTTACGATGAACTTAAAGATAAAAGCTACCTGCTCAAAATGATTAAAGCATTCAACTGGTTTCTGGGCGACAACCGTTTGCACAATATTGTCTATAATCCAGGTACGGGTGGATGTTACGATGGATTGGAGGAAAACCATGCCAACCTCAACCAGGGTGCCGAATCAACAGTTAGTTATCTGATGGCTCGATTTACCATGCAGAAATACGAAAAAGCAATTGCATTATCGTACGGGTGAGCTTAATTTTAAATAAAGGGATAAAACCCCTACATTGCAAAATCAAGTTTTTTTATTCTCTGAATACCAATACACTGCATGATAAACTCTTTATCATGCAGTGTAATAGTTTTTCCATTTATTTATGAAATAAAAACATGTAAATTATGTAACTTAAAAACATAGTTGTGTAACATATTTTAATTTAAATGGGCTCAATTTTGCGTACTAAACCAATATTTAAGATCAGCCGATGAAAAATCCATTTTACATTCTTGTGTCACTTACTCTTATTTCCGGAATAGTATTTACATCGTGCGGTCCCAGTAAAAAACTGGTTGAATCGCGTGCGAGAGTCGAAAGGCTTCAGAAGGACAGCACCAGTACGCATACTAATTTAAATGATTGCAACACACAGGTTAAAACCCTGAATGATGAAAAAACATCTCTGCAAAGGGAAAACTCTGCAGCACAGCAAAATCTGAAAGCTCTTAATACACAATCGGAAATGACTATTGCCGATCAGGCAATACGATTACAAAATTTGCAGAATATAATTCAGAAACAAAAGGATATGATGACCAAGCTTAAAAACTCAGTCACCAATGCGCTTTTGAATTATTCGGCTGACGAATTAAGTGTTTATATTAAGGATGGCAATGTGTATGTTTCGATGCAGGAAAATCTGTTGTTCAAATCGGGCAGCGATGTGGTTGATCCCAAAGGGAAAGAAGCACTTAACAAGCTTGCTGCTGTTCTGAATACTACCAAGGACATCACCGTGCTGATAGAAGGCCACACCGATAATGTTCCTATTAAAACAAATAAATACAAGGATAACTGGGATCTCAGTACGGCAAGGGCAACATCAATTGTTCGTGTTTTAACGAAAGACAATGCTTTTGATCCGAACAGAATTACCGCAGCAGGTAAAAGCAGTTTTCATCCTGTACAGGTAAATGAAACAACCGAAGGCCGTGCCGCTAACCGCAGAACCGAAGTTATTTTATCACCTGACCTGAAAGAACTTTACAAAATACTGGAATAACGGATATTAACAGTAAAAGAATGTATTCCATTATAAAACTAAATATGTTTTACCAAAAAGAGGTGCGAAAACTGAAGCTTGAAATATTAATTTCGGTCTTCATGTATTCCACCTCTTTTAAAAATCAACCTCTCAGCTAATCCAGGACAATTGCACCATA
The DNA here is from genome assembly GCA_038249705.1 of Bacteroidales bacterium. GTDB lineage: Bacteria > Bacteroidota > Bacteroidia > Bacteroidales > UBA4417 > UBA4417. The sequence continues at coordinate 19,226 of JBBSDC010000062.1, forward strand.
ACCATACTGAATAGCTAAAAACAATCCCGACACAAAAAATCAAATATCGACTACTTTTATACCAATAACAATGAAAAAAATAAGTCTGGTTGTATTCCTGTTAGGCCTGGTAATGACAGTGATAACAACAATAACTTTTTTTACCAGCGAAAAAGTGGTAGATTTGGGGAAAATAGAAATCAGAAAAGACAAACCTCACCATATAAAATGGTCGCCAGTAGTTGGCATCGCAATAATGGGAATCGGAGGAATCCTTTACTGGCAAACTTTCAATGAACAATAAGCGGCAAAAACCTGTCGCTGTTTTGCATTTCTGCATTTCGAAGTCTTACGCTTTCAACGTCACAATCCATTTCCCCTTTCACGTTTGCCAGTAAATCATAAAAGATACTAACTCATAATCCCCAAACCCTTTGAAGCTATACATAAAATACATGGTAAGCAACCGCTGCAAGATGGTGGTAAAGGAAGAGCTGAAAAAACTCGGCCTCCACTTCATTGTGAATATGGGCGAAGTGGAAATTATGGAAAGCATCACCAATGAGCAGCGCGAACATATCCGGTTGGCTTTAAGCGAATCAGGTCTTGAACTGATGGACGATAAAAAAGCCATGCTGATAGAAAAAATAAAAACAATCATTATTGAGATGGTTCACTATTCGGATGAACTGCCAAAAATCAATTTCTCGGATTTCCTCAGCGAAAAATTAAATCACGATTACACCTACCTGTCTAATTTGTTTTCGGAATACCAGGGAACAACCATCGAAAAATTCATTATTACACATAAAATAGAACGTGTAAAAGAACTCATCATTTACGATGAAGCCAATCTCACCGAAATTGCCTGGATGATGCATTACAGCAGTGTTGCACACCTTTCCAATCAATTTAAAAAAATTACCGGACTCACGCCTTCACACTTTAAACAATTGAAAGTAAAGAGCCGAAGCCCACTCGAAGACATAGGAAACCCGGATACTGAGAATTAAATGGCAAATTCGGTTTTAAATTCCGAACCGGCCATTTTGAACTAATTACACTAAGAAATCCTGAATCTCCGAAACCCTACTTTAGCCTACAATGAATAAAGAATCGCATTACGCCAGAAGTCTGATTGAAGCAAGCCTCGATCCATTGATCACTATCAGTGCCGCAGGCAAGATTACCGATATGAATAAAGCCCTGGCCGACATTACCGGCATGTCACGTACCGAACTCACCGGCTCCGACTTTTTCGAGTATTTTACCGAGCCTAAAAAAGCCCGCGATGTATATCAGGAAGTTTTTGCCAAAGGCTCAGTAACCGACTCGCCACTTACATTACGACATAAAAAAGGAAAGCTTACCGATGTATTATTTAATGGATCGGTGTATAAAGATGATAAGGGTAATGTATTGGGTGTGGTAGTGGTTGCCCGCGACATTGCTGAGCAGAAATGGGTAACAGATTTGCAGACAGCAAATAAGGAACTTGCTTTTCAGAATGATGACAAAGGAAAACGGGCAGCAGAACTGATACTTGCAAACAAAGAGCTACTGTTTCAAAACAAGGAAAAAGAAAAACGGGCTGCTGAGCTTATACTTGCTAATAAAGAACTTGCATTTCAAAATAAGGAAAAAGAAAAACGGGCTGCAGAGCTTATACTTGCTAAT
>JBBSDC010000063.1:0-20762 GCA_038249705.1 Bacteroidales bacterium
GGAAGTGGCGCTCTGCGCCATGAAGAGTGTAGAGTGAATAATGAAAAATGTTGGTTCTTATCGCGGGAAAAATTATCAGGGTGTAGTCACCCCTCTCTTTTTTAGGAGAGGGGGCGGGGGTGAGGTCTTTAAGTAGTGAATAGCTGTAGCGCAGCGGAAGTGGCGCTCTGCGCCATGAAGAGTGAAAAATAGTAAATGGGAAATAGCTTATCTTTAAGAAGTTTGCTGCAAATGAAGTTTGCTTTTTTCGCTTATTCCTGACAAAATTCTCAATACCTATTTCCCATTAGCTATTCAAAAAAAAATCAATCTTTTACCCGTCCTATTCCTAACATTCGTATAATCCAGTCGGGCAGGTGCTTTTCAGGATTTCGCTTGCGGAGGTTCAGATACCAGCCGAACTTTTTAAGTATCGGAACTTTATGGGTTTCAACGAATTCGATTAATGTGCCATCGGGATCTTCGATGTACGAAAAATGTCCGGCAGCTTCACCCATATCAAAACTGTTTCCTTTATGATGAGCAAAACTATCCACCGTGAACGGGAAACCTCGTTCGGCACAGGCTGTATTAAGAGCTTCCATGCCGCGAATATCGTAGCATAAGTGAATGAACCCGAGGTCGCCCCAGAAACGTCCTTCATATATTTTGCGCGGTACACGCCCTTCTGCCTGAATAAGTTCTATTTCGCTGTCGCCAAACATACGGGCAAATGCACCAAGCCGTGGTTTGCTGTTTTTAAGCAATACCCGGCGAAAAGTCGCATCGCCACCGTGAAGCGAAACCAGATCAGGAAACATTCCTTTTTTATCGAAAACAACTTTATCGTAGCCAAGAATTCCTGAATATACTTTCATCGATTCTTCGATGTTGGTTACACCGATAACAACTCCATATACTGAGCCGGTAAATTTCTTTTCGTTACCAAACCAGTTTTGCGATTCAATAATCTGGAAAATATTTCCATATGGATCAGTGAGGAAGAAATGGGGGCGTCCATCTGGATCAGTAACAACAGCACTGATATTTAGTTCTTCCGATGAAAACCAGTCATGTGTTTTTTGTACATCACGAGCTTTTATTTTAGCTGCAAATATTCCCAGGTCGCCTAAAGCAGGAATAAAGCTTGCCGGCTGGGGAATCCTATCCGTATATTGCCATATTTCGAAACCACCGCCACCATTCAGATTTAGCGCAAGTACCGCATGACGGTTCTGAGGCATTCCACCCGTGTACGGAAGCATAAGAGAAGCTGTTGCACTTTCTTCAAACACTTTAATATCCATGCCAAGGTATTTGCGATACCATTTCCATGCTTCTGCAACATTTTTTACGCCAATGCCGAGTTGCTGTATTCCGCTGATTACTACTTTATTCATTGTTAGATAGGATTTTGGGGTTCGGATTTAGGGTTTAGGGATGCTTTATTCGAATTTCTATTTGTCTTGTCCTGAAAAGTTTAAGTTTTGAGGTAAATCCGCAATCCGCAACCCAAGAGTCACGCATTTGGATCAATCCGTAAAGCAATCCAATAAAACAGCCATGGCGTATATCGCTTGAAGTAGGCCATGAGCAATTCTTTTTTGCCAACAAGGATTTGTTTTTTGTTTCTCTTTACAGCCCGGTCAATTTTAGCAGCACAGTATTCAACACTTACACCGTTTTGCTGGCCTTTATCCATCTGTCCGTGATTACCGCCGGTGGCTGTAAGTGCGCCATACGAAAAATTGGTTTTTACCCTGCCCGGACAAACCATCAATACATTTACCTTGTCCTTATGATGCTCAAGTCGCAGCGTTTCGAAATACCCGTGTAAAGCGTGTTTGGCAGCGCAATACATTGACCGCTGCGGAAATCCGAACAGTCCCGATAAGCTGCTCATTACTACAATTGTTCCTCCTCCGGTTTTAACCATGAAAGGCAAAATATGCCTGGTAACATTAACATGTCCCCAAAAATCGGTATCCATAATGCGTTGCGAAACTTCCGGAGGGGTATCAATTATTAACGATCGCTGCCCTATCCCTCCGATGTTGGCAAGAATATCAATTTTTGTAACAAGAGTCTGAACTTTTTTTGTCGCTTCACTTATTTCATCTTCTTTGGTGAGATCAAAAGGAATAATATGCACTTTGGATCCTTTATTTTCGCACCTCACAGCTACAGGTTCAATTTGCTCCTTTGTTAGACCCGAAAGTAGCAAGGTGGTTCCGGGAGCGGCCCAATGCATAGCTGTAGCTTCACCTATTCCTGATGATGCTCCTGTGATCCAGATATTTCGGGATGGGGTGGGATTTTGTGATTGTGGAGTTGATGGTTTCAAGTTGAATGGTTTCAAATGTATAAGTTTATATTCCTGGCCATTACTTCCGAAGTTTCAGAACACGAAACCTAAAACCAGAAACAGTTTTGATTTACTGTGTTTTCTCTTTTCTGCTTTTTTCCAATGCTTCTTCCCGTTTCAAAATCACATTTGAAATTTCATCTGTCAACAGGAATTTGGTGAGGATTTTTTTGTCTTCATCAAGCAAGTACATAATTGGTGTACTACGGATATCATAAGCAGTATGGTAATTGCCGCTCAGGCTGAGATGCCCGTTAACATTTATCCATTTCATGTCGTTTTTCCTGATATAGTTTTTCCATTTTACCATGGAAGTATCAGTACTTACAGCAAAAATTTCAAGTTCGTATTTAGTATGAAAATCATCATAAAATTTCAGCACTTTAGGCATTTCCTGGTTACAGTGTCCGCAGTTGCTTTCCCAAAAGAATACCAACGTATATCGGGCTTTGGTGGCTATAAGCGAATGTGCCACATTCATGGTATCCAGCAGAATAAGATTAGGCGCAGGTTTGCCTAACAGCAATGGCTCCAGTGTATTAACGCGTTTAAGGATATTGTCTTTGACTTCAGGATATTGCCAGTCAACTTTACCCGGTTCAAGGTATTTGCGTACCATGTAAACAAACAGAGCATCGTGTCCCATTACCTGCGAAGTTTCGTATTTCAGCGAAAGAAACCATGCCATATAGGTTTGCATTTCCTTATTTACAGCTGCCATATTCATTACCCGGTCAATATCCGATTCCAGCGAATCGCGAACGGGCACAACCAGTTTGTCGAAATAAAAATCAACTTTCTGGGCAAACACCGGGGTGTATATTATCCTGTGATCGCTGAACGTAAAATTATCAAAGTAATGTGCTTTGTATGTCTGGTAAATCTTCGTCGAATCAATTACTCCTTCAGGCGAGGTGATGTATTGAAGGTATTCGGGTTCGTTGCTTGCTTTTACAAAATTAGACGAAAGAAATGTGGGGTTTGATGTAAAGAAATTTTTAATGTATGCTTTGGCTTCTATGTCAATAGTTTCTATCTGCGCTTTTATTAAATCCATTGAATCCTTTCGGTTCGGATTTGCCCTAATCCATTTGTTAAGAGGTTCAATTTCAACTTGTTTGCTGCCCAGATACTTAATATATGCATAAAATGCTTTATTATCATCCGATCCTTTAACCTGCATTGTATTTACTATATTTGAAGGATCACATGAAAATTCAATCTGCTGATTTTCAGTAAGAAAAAAATCAAAATATTTGCTTTTGCTTTCACCGGCAATAATATACATACCGTCCTTCAGTTTTTCTGTGCCTTCGAAAACAAAAAAGCCCTGTTTGTTACGGAATGCCGTATCGTCGAGGTATTGTTTTGTTCCATAATAATGTGCAAGTAATAAAGCGGTATCGGCACTTCCTGTTAGCTTAACCGTAACCTTATAGCCTTTTTCAGCAGCTAATATCGCTGTGCCGAAACCTAATACGAATAGGAAAACTATTACTCTTTTCATTTATAAATCTGTTTTTTTACTTTTTTAGTGATAACCCTGTATTTCAGCAATTAGTATACCAGTACTTCTTCCATGCTATGAATTCCAAGCCATCTGTCGTTTTCGATCATATCGACTTTGAGTTGCATTTTACCTTTATTACGGGGAATCGCAACACGTACATTTTGTCGCATAGTTCCGATAATGTCTGCCTGTATTGGGGTACGGATCTGCTCCCAGCTTAAAGCTTCCCGGTTTTGTACCCAAAAATACGAGAGAAAAACATGGTTATTTTTACCTGAGTATATCGGTGTATTGCCCCCGTTTACAACAGTAACAGGTATCCACACGGTATCCATCGCCTGATAAATTTTCTTTGCATCAATCGTAATTCGGATGTCTTTTCCGGGAAATCCATTATTTGAGTTCAGCGTTGTGTCATTTATGCTTCGGTACGGCCCGATATCGAGATGAAAATACTTTTCATTGAGCCATGTATGATTTTTAATTTCCCATTTTCTGAATATAAACTGGTTAGCCTCTATTTTGTTGTTATTATCGTTGTAATTCAGATCATCTTCAGGAGCAATTGTAACAACAATGTCATTGCCATCAATAGCACTAAGCAACAAAGTTTCAATTGGATACGACCAGTTAAGCTGTGTATATCCATGATTAATTACGTCCTGCGAAACCACAAACTTACTTCCGCCTTTCTTTCGGGCAACCTCAATTAGTTGTTCCATTTGTTCGACCCGTTTCATAAATATTTCGCTGCCGTAATAAATAACTGCCAGCCGGTACAAAATAAGTGCCGAAATAAGCAGGATCGAAATGTTGAACAGCCCGGGTTTGCCTTTTGCTTGAAATCCGTAAATAAGCGGGATAAAAACGATTGGGACAAAAGGAAACATTACCTGTTCCATATACCGCGAAGGCGACACTGTATAGGCTGTATTTACAAGGAAAACATAGGCGAAAAATGTTCCGGCCACAAGCAGCAGTCTGAACCATTCGCCACGGTTTACCAGCATGTAAATAGCAATTACAAATGCAACAAGAACTTCCGAATAATACCGTACCATGAATGCGACCAGTACTTTATAATAGGAAGGATTGAGTAGTTGCAGGTACTGTGTATTGTCAGTATAATTAAATTGCCAGGCAAACTTATCAGTTTCGTAATCGCACATGATAAAATATTTAAAAGCGATTGCCCCGATAAAAACCAGCAGTACAGATAAATAATACTTGAAAGGCTTGGCGGTTTCTTTTGAATAATCGTAAAGCAAAAGGAAAACAAAAAGCATAAATGCGAGTGGATGGCTCAGCAGAATAAGCACTTCGAGGATAAGCAGAATAAAAATTACGTTAAATCGAAAAGGTAGTCTCCAGATTGCGTAAAAAGTGATCAGCAAAGGTGCACCATAATACAATTCGAACATAGGTGTGAAAAAACTATGCATGATTCCCACCGTTTGGAAAAGGATTATCAGCAATCCTGAACGCCGGTCGCGTAATCCATAGTATACAAACAGGAACAGGAAATAGAAAAATAATACATGGCTAAGTGAATAAAGCAATAATATGTACTTGATTTCCAGTCCTGCCCAAACACCAATCAGAGGTATAATTTGCGATATGCCTAATACAATGCGCTGGCATTCAATCCAGAATGTCTCGTTATTGATAAATTGGGCAACATAAAATCCTGAGTCGGCAAATATCCGGGCTTTATATAAGTATGTAGCCAAAGCAAACAACGCAAGCCAGGGCAAATGAGGCACAATACGGTTTACAGCCATAAACCGGTATTTTGGCCGTCGGAATAATCTCCTGAGAACCATTCGCGGGCCGGAATTTTCAGTAGCTCTTGCCATGATTAATTTAAATGTATATCAGTAGGTTATGTTGTTTTGTTTAAATTTTTTAGTTTGCGGATATTGAAATGTTATGCTATTTAATCATGCCATTTTTTTTCACCGGCTTTAATTTTAATATTCAGGTTGTTTGATTCGGGTGGAATAGGGCAGGAGTATTTGTGATTATAAGCACAATATGGATTATACGCTGTATTAAAATCGATTATCAGTGAATCTTCACCGCTTTCGTAAACATCCAGAAAACGCCCTCCGCCATAGGTTTCGTTGCCATTGGTTTGGTCATTAAATGGAATAAAGAGGTGTTTTTCGAACCCGGGTTTCTTAACCAGTTCAATATTCTGATATACATTTAGCTTGTAATCTTTCCCTTTATGACTGAATGTTACAGTACCATAAATCGAATATTCAGGTAAACGGTCGGTAGTCGTTTTCATAAAGAACAGGTTTGCCTTATCGTAACGTTCAAAATGCGCCATTTTGCGCATACCAACGCATGGCTTGTAATAATTTAATTCTTTGAACGATGCTTTTTCCTCATCCAACAGAGGTGACTTTTGATCCGAAAGCATTTCCTTGTCTTTCTCCAATCGTTCCTTTTTAATTTCTTTAATGTAAGCCGAGCGGTTAAATTCTCCGGTCATTTGTGCAATGGTGCTATTGCAGACAAGGAGAACGATGATCACAAACAGAGGTACGGATTTCATAAATGCAGACGTGGCAAAGTTGGTTGTATTCAAGTGCGAAGATATAAAATCAAAAGGTTTCTGCAATTACTTTGGAGGGTGAAGTGCAAAACATACCTATAATTTTATTGTTACATTTATCTTTAAATTTGTAAATGCTTTTTTAAACTTTATAAAATGGATTTAAGAGACATTCGGAAGGACTACAACCACAATACAATCAGGGATGAAGAATATCCTGTTGAGCCGGTACACTGGTTCAGGGAATGGTTGCGTGAAGCCATGGAATCGGGTGAGGCGGAAGCTACAGCCATGATTTTATCAACCGTTTCGGCTGAATGGCGGCCTTCTGCCCGAGTGGTTTTGTTAAAGTCATTTGATGAAAAAGGATATGTTTTTTTTACCAATTATTTAAGCCGAAAAGGGATACAACTAAATGGTAATCATGCAGCTGCGCTCACTTTTTTCTGGCCGCTGACTGAACGCCAGGTTCGCATTGAAGGCATAGTTGTTAAAACGGATTCAGGCGAATCGGACGAATATTTTTATTCGCGGCCGATCGAAAGTCAGGTTAATGCTATTATCTCGCCACAGAGTTCACCTATTGTTTCCCGCAATCAGCTGGAACAGGAACGCGAAAGATTGTTGTTTGCCGAAGGTAATGAAAATTTGCGCCGTCCGTCACATTGGGGTGGCTACCGCTTAAAACCCGATCGCATCGAATTCTGGCAGGGCAGACCCGGCAGGCTTCACGACAGGATTCAATATTTGCTTGATGGAGATGTGTGGAGTATTTGCAGGTTGGCACCTTAGGGTACAATTTACGAATTACGAATTACGAATTACGAATTACGAATTAGGAATTACGAATTACGAATTACGATTTGATCCCTGAATACTGGAATTTGGATTTTTATCTGCCTACTGATGTTCTTTCCTCAGTAAATCATTCACAATTTTTACCGGGTTAAAAGTGCTGATAGGAACTTCAACAAAAATTGTGATCCAGTTGGCCATTGCTCCATTCCATAAGCCAGGTAACTCCTGAGCTTTCAGCTCTTTACCGTCTTTTGATTTGACAGAAATAAACCCGGTTTCAGGATCAACAAATTTGCGCAGATCAAACACCTTGCCTTTATAATCGCGTACTCCGCATATCAGGTCGACCGGGTTAAAATGAGTTGACTTGCCCAGTATTTCTTTTTGAAATGCATTATCCATATCAACCTGCGACGATTCAGCAATCTGAAGCGACATTTCACCACTCGTTTCTTTAACCCAGAAAGGGCCTCCGCCTGGTTCCCCTTCATTTTTAACCATACCACAAACACGGATCGGACGGTTGAGTTTACGGTGCAGGTATTCAATTTTATCTTCACGGGTCAGTGCGCTTAATTCCGGATCAACTACAAACCCGAGTTTTGATTTAATAAACCGGAGAATCGTACGCAGATCCTCATCGTCAGGTTTATCATCAAGTGTTTCAAGGTGTTCAAAAACGGCATCCTGTATTTCAAAAAGGTATCCTCCCAATACTTTTTTATAAAGAAACGTATCCGGTTTCATGCTATCGGGCACAACATTGTCGATATTTTTGATAAAAATGATTTCGCTTTCGCGGTCGTTAAGGTTTTCGATCAATGCACCATGTCCGCCCGGCCTGAATATTAACCGTCCGTCAACTTCACGCATAGGCTTATTGTTCATATCAACAGCAACTGTGTCAGTTGATGATTTTTGAAGCGAAAAAGTAAGCTCGTAAGTGATATCGAAAGTATCTTCGTATTTTTCCTTAACGCGGTTAATCTCATCAAGAAACATATCGGCATGTTCGGGCGACACTGTAAAATGAATGGCTGAACGTTTTTCCTTGTCTTTACAATAATTGGCAGCCTCAACCATATGTTCTTCTATCGACATTCGGGCACCATCAGGATAATCATGAAACTGAAGAAGGCCTTTCGGTAGATTGGCATAATTCAACCCGACAGGATTCAGGAAATAATCAATAATGATCTTAAAATCATGCTTTTCGAGGCATTCGTCGATAGTGTAATCATCTTTCTGCAGTGCTTTTGCCAGGGAATTATAAAAGGCAAAGTCCTTTATACGGGCAAAGAATTCTTTCAAAGATGCAAGCTTTGTCGAAGTTTGCAGTTGTTTTATATCAGCCTCGCTCCCCGTGTAGGATTCCATAAATTCAAATAAATTTTTGAACATACGGCTGGCAGCGCCCGAAGCAGGCACAAATTTCAGCAATTCGTAGCGTTTTGAATTTGAATCGTAGTAATACGAAAGCTTTTTTGCGTCGCGCTGGTTAAAGGCTTTAATGCCATCGCCAACAATAGCAGGCCTGTCGAGGTTAATAAAGGGAAATCCTCTTTTGAAGTTATCTATTTGTGATTCAACTACTTTAGGATCACTTCCGCGCGATTGCAATTGCTTAAGGTCTTCTTTTGTAAACATAATAACACTTTTTTATGTGCAGTTGTCAAAGTTAGCATTATTGGTTTGAAGTGGACTGTTTTTATAAAAAAAAACTAACCGGACAAAAAGGTTCATGTACTGAAAAAGAAATAATTTTTTAAGCTTGTTTAACGTTTCGAAAAAGTATTATCTTTGCACCCGCTTTGCTCAGCAGGTGTACCTTATAGCTTTCTATATGGGCAGGCATGACAAAACGATTTTAAAGTTCTTTTAAATGCCCAGGTGGTGAAATTGGTAGACACGCCAGCTTGAGGGGCTGGTGTCCTTAAGGATGTGCAAGTTCGAGTCTTGTCCTGGGCACTCATCACACACATTGAAGATCCATCTGCCCAGATGGTGAAATTGGTAGACACGCTGGTTTCAGGGACCAGTGGCCTTACGGCTGTGCAGGTTCGAGTCCTGTTCTGGGCACGAACACAAATGATGACCACTTGTAAATGAAGAATTTATAGGTGGTTTTTTTATATACTAGGATTTTTTGACTGCCCCTTTTACATACATTCCTGAGAATATCCGCTGAATACATCAAACATAGCATTTTCACAAATTATAATATCAGCATTTTATGAATATTGCCAGAGCTATCATTAATCCAATATACCCACCCCCATGATACCAGAAGTTCAAAACGCAGTGATGCAAGAAGAATTGAAAAGGGAAATCTCACTTAACTGATCAGATTATTAAGATGCAAAGGTTCTTTGATGACCTATAAGAGTCAATTTTTAAAAAGGCAGTACGTCATATTGAAAAACTATTGCCACTTTCCATCAGGACCAAAAGTATAAAAATAATCGAAATTGCTTTACTTTCTGTTATTCAATCCATAGCTATCAGTCACTCATACTGCCATCGGGCAATATTTCAATTCATATTTTCGTTATTCGATATCTGAATATGTATTTACGTTTTTTGATTTTTCAATACTTGCTAACAAGCTGAAATAGAATAGGATAAAGTGCTGGTTGACCAAAGCTCTGCCAGCCTTCAAATTACTTAAGTTTCCAATTTTTATACGTTTAAAGCGATACTGAAAATTAAAACCGAAATTTAGACAAATTATAAATAAGGGAACATCAAGGGTTTTGGTCTCATTTTCATTACTTTTGATATCTTGTGATACTTAAAATTCAGTTGGTGAACTGAACAATGAACTAGAATATCATGAATAAAACTGCTCACAGGATTTATATTGCCAGTTTATCATTACTAGTATTAATTGCTTTATTGGCAATTATAAACAAAGGATTCCAATACTATAACGTTAGCCTGGAAGAACGGTTTTTCCATCCCGATCATACCATACTTAAACCGAGTGGCTTTTTAGGTCACGGAATGGGAATTGTGGGCTCAGTATTCATGATTCTGGGCGTCTCGCTGTATATGGTCAGGAAGAGATACCGGCTGTTTTCGAGGGTAGGTATTTTAAAGCACTGGCTCGAATTTCATATTTTCCTGTGTACACTTGGCCCGATACTGGTGCTTTTTCATACCGCTTTTAAATTCGGGGGTATTGTTGCAATCAGTTTCTGGAGTATGGTTGCTGTATTTCTGAGCGGAATTATCGGAAGATTTATTTACATACAAATTCCAAGAACCATCGAAGGAAGGGAATTAAGCCTGAGTGAAGTTCGAAGTATGAAAGGTGATATCAGTCAGAAATTAAATGATTCTTTCGGTTTGGACGAGCTTAGCCGCAATGTGATTGCGGACTCGATAAAAGCAAAAACAGAGTTTACACAAAGTAATGCGATTGTCCGTTTTATTAAAAAATATTTGCACCACCGGCGATCGGTCCGCGATGTAAAAACTGTTTTGAAAAACAATAAGCTGCCGAAGTCGCAAAGGGCAGCCATAATCGACCTTGTAAAAAACGAAATTTCGCTCAACAAAAGGATCGAACGACTACAGGTGATGCAGAATCTATTCAAATACTGGCATGTGGCACATTTGCCGTTTGCATTGGTAATGCTTGTTATTATGGTTATTCACGTGGCTGTTACAATTGTATTCGGGTACAAATGGATTTTTTAAATATGGATGAGAAATTTTTGGAAGAAGTCATCATTTATTCACTGGTAATCTTGTTTTGCCTTGTAATCGTGTTTATTTATCTGCGAAAGCAAAAACGCGATTCGAAAAAGGTTGAGGCTAAAATTGCCACGGCTAAAGAAGATGGTTTATACGAGCCGGTTTCACTTCACCCTGTAATTGACGAAAATAGCTGTATCCGTACAGGAGCTTGTGTGGCAGCTTGTCCCGAAAAAGATATTATCGGAATAAAGGATGGCAAAGCTACAACCATAAACGCATCAAAATGCATCGGTCACGGGGCTTGTTTTCATGCTTGTCCTACACAGGCGATAACCTTATGCATAGGAACCGAAAAACGTGGTGTTGAACTTCCACATATCAATCAGAATTTCGAAACCAATGTAAACGGAATTTATATTGCCGGTGAGCTCGGTGGTATGGGGCTAATAAAAAATGCTGTTGAGCAGGGCAGGCAGGCCGTTGACAATATTGCAAAAACACTTCGTAAAGCACATCAGGCAACGTATGATCTGGTAATTGTTGGTGCCGGTCCGGCCGGAATTTCAGCATCCCTTGCTGCCAAAAAACACAATCTGAATTTTCTTACCCTTGAACAGGATACCCTGGGAGGAACAGTTTTTACTTTCCCCCGTCAGAAAATAGTGATGACAGCACCTATGGATTTGCCTCTTCACGGGAAAGTAAAATTATTCGAAACCAGTAAACCTGCCTTACTTGATTTATGGAATACTGTGCTGCTGAAAAACGGAATCACCATTCAGGAAAATTCAAAAGTAGATTCTATAACCCGCGATAACGGATTTTTCAATATCGAAATAATTACTGGTGAGCATATTACAGCAAAAACAGTTTTACTCGCAATTGGCCGCCGGGGTACACCACGAAAACTGGGAGTTGAAGGAGAAATGCAGGAAAAAGTAGCCTACCGGCTCCTGGAACCCGAAGATATTAAAGGGAAAAATATTATGGTTATCGGTGGTGGCGATTCGGCGGTTGAATCTGCTTTGTTGCTTGCTGATAATAATAAAGTGAACCTGTCATACCGCAATGACGTTTTTAACAGGTTAAAGCCTAAAAATAACGAAAAGATAAAAGCAGCAATCGCTTCAGGCAGTCTGAATGTACTCTTTAACACTAATCCGGTGCGCATTAACAAGGATTCAGTGGTACTCTCAACCGGAAATGAAAGTGAAGAACTTTATATCGAAAACGACCTGGTTTATATTTTCGCAGGCGGAGAACTCCCGATCCAATTTCTGCAAAAAGCAGGTATCAATATTACCAAAAAGTTCGGCGAGGCTATTTTGAAACACGACAATTAATATGAAGCTCTTTTGTAAATGAAAATACAATCAGGAAACCGGATAGTTTTATTTGTTGCAGCTGTTTTGCTCAGCCTTCAATCGTATGCTCAAATTTCGCCAGGTGCCCTATCAAAAGTGCACTCACACCTCGAAGGAATCTCGAACTGTACAAAATGCCATACATTAGGCGATAAAGTATCCAATGAAAAATGCCTGGCCTGCCACACCGAAATTAAAGTAAGGGTTGATACTAAAAAAGGCTACCATTCATCAGCCCAGGTTAGAGGAAAACAATGTGCATCTTGCCATAATGATCACCATGGGTTAACTTTTCAGATTATTAGGTTTGATAAAGATAAATTTGACCACAATCTTGCAGGGTATAAGCTAACCGGGGCTCATGCCAAAAAGAAATGTGACGACTGCCATAAAGCTGAGTATATAACCGATACGAAAATAAAAGCTAAAAAATTTACCTATCTTGGATTAGGTACTGCATGTTTAAGCTGTCACGCCGATTATCACCAGAAAACACTCTCAACCAATTGTGTTGATTGCCATACCGATGAAAAATTTAAGCCTGCGTCGAAGTTCGATCATAACAAATCGAAGTTTAAACTTACCGGTAAACACGAACTGGTGCCCTGCGCCGGGTGTCATAAAACTTCAGTTAAAAACGGAATTAAATTTCAGGAGTTTAAAGGTGTAAAGGCTACCAATTGCACTAACTGCCATAAGGATGTTCATAACAATAAGTTTGGGCAAAACTGTGCCGAATGCCATAACAATGAATCATTTACGGTTGTTGGCGGAGTAAAGAATTTCGATCACAATAAGGCTGATTTCAAACTGGATGGCAAGCATCTGAATGTAGCCTGTAAATCCTGTCATAAAGTAAAACTTACAACCCCATTAAATTTTAAACGCTGCACGGATTGCCACACGGATTACCATGAAAAGCAATTTGTAAAAAATGGTGTTTCGCCTGATTGCTCCACTTGTCATACGGTGAAAGGATTTACCGAATTTTCATACACAATCGAACAGCATAACGCTGGTGTATTCCCCCTGAATGGCGCTCATGTTGCCACTCCCTGTTTTGCCTGCCATAAAAAAGAGGAGAAATGGAAGTTCAAAGCAATTGGGAAAGTATGCTCGGATTGTCATGAGAATATTCACAAGGCTTTTATCAGTGAAAAATATTATCCGGGTGCTGATTGCGAAACCTGTCATAATGTGAACAGGTGGAATACCATAGTTTTTAATCACCAGAAAACCCTTTTTAATCTTGAAGGCGCACATGAAAATCAAACTTGCCGCGACTGCCATTTTAATAAAGAAAAGACTGGTCACGCCAGCCAGAAATTTGCCGGCTTGGATGCCAATTGTGCATCATGCCATAATGATGTGCATAATAGTCAGTTCGAAACGAATGGAACTACTGATTGCAAACGGTGTCATACTTCCGTTGCATTTAAACCGGCTTCGAAATTCGATCACAGCAACACAAAATTCCCGCTCGACGGGAAACACGTGAATGTAGCATGTAATAAATGCCACAACCAAATAAGCGATAAAGGAGTTTCTTATACATTTTACAAAACAAATAAGCTAAAATGCGAAGACTGTCATCTATAATAGTGTTATTGGCGCTTTCATTAAGCCTGGTTGCCCAGAAATCACCACATGGTGATGGTTTCAAGTCGAGTTGTGCCGATTGCCATAAAACCAATAACTGGAAAGTGGACTGGAAAAGTATCTCTTTCGATCATAAAAGTACAAAATTCCCGTTGGAAGGCCAGCACCAGGTTGTAAATTGCAAGGACTGCCATACATCGCTTGAATTCGCGAAAGCACAACCGGAATGCAACTCGTGCCATACTGATATTCATGAACAAACTGTAGGTAATGAGTGTGCACGATGCCATACACCAAATTCATGGGTAGTAACCAATATTACACAGCTTCATCAAATGAGCCGGTTTCCACTTATTGGCCCTCATACTGTTGCTGATTGCCGCGATTGCCATAAAAATCTGTTATCAACCTCAAGTCCTGCAACTCCTACTGCATCGTTTCTCCGGTTCGATCCTTTAGGAATAGAATGTTTTGACTGCCATAAAAGTAATTATACCAATGCAAAAGAACCGGATCATATTGCGGGCAACTATTCGACAAATTGCACTGATTGCCATAATATTAATTCTTTCGACTGGGATGGCGCTGGTATTAATCACAATTTCTTTCCGCTCGAAGGCGGACACGATATTAATGACTGTAAAACCTGCCACACTTCAGGCAGTTATTCAAAGATTCCTGCTGAATGCGTAACCTGCCATCAGCCGGATTATAATTCAACTGTAAACCCAAATCATAAGGCGCTTAATTTTTCGACTGAATGTAAGGATTGCCATTCGCTGAACCCGGGCTGGAAGCCGGCCGAATACCGTGATCATGATTCTCGCTCTTTCCCAATCTATTCGGGAAAACACAATGGCGAGTGGGAAAGTTGCTCCGATTGCCATAAAAACCCAGGCAATTACTCACAGTTTACATGCACTGATTGTCATGAACATAATAAAACCGACACGGACGATAAACATGGTGGCGTTAGCGGATATGAGTATAACAGTACAGCATGTTTTGCCTGCCATCCTACCGGAAGCGGCGAAGGAAGTTTTGATCACAGTAAATCCGGTTTCCCGCTAACAGGAGCACATACCACAACCTCCTGCTCCGATTGTCACACCTCAGGATATGCAGGAACATCCAATGTTTGTGCAAGTTGCCATACCAATAACTATAATCAAACGGTAAATCCTAACCATACCGCCGCCAAAATATCCAATGACTGTGCCGAATGCCATACAACTAATCCAGGTTGGAAGCCTGCTACTTATCCAACCCATTCCAACCTTAACGGAGCACACATTCCCATTGCCAATGATTGCGCTGCCTGCCATAACGGTAGCTATACCACCTTGCCAAAACTTTGCAATGATTGCCATTCGTCCGATTATACACAGTCAAATAATCCTTCGCATGTAGCAGCCCAGTTCCCTACAACATGTGCTGATTGTCATACGCAAACAGCATGGACACCAGCCAATTTTAACCACGACGGACAGTATTTTCCGATTTATTCGGGTAAGCACAATGGCGAATGGGACAATTGCTCCGATTGCCATACAAACCCAGGCAATTTCTCGCAATTTACATGCACTGATTGTCATGAACATAATAAAACCGACATGGACGATAAACATGGAGGCGTTAACGGATATGAGTATAATAGTGCAGCATGTTTTGCCTGCCATCCTACCGGAAGCAGCGAAGGAAGTTTTGATCACAATAATTCCGCTTTCCCGCTTACAGGAGCGCATACCACAGCTTCCTGCTCTGATTGTCACACCTCCGGGTATGCCGGCACATCCAATGTTTGTGCAAGTTGCCATACCAATAATTATAATCAAACGGTAAATCCTAACCATACCGCTGCCGGAATATCCAATGATTGTGCCGCCTGCCATACTACTAATCCGGGTTGGAACCCTGCTACTTACCCAACCCATTCCAACCTTAACGGAGCACACATACCCATTGCCAATGATTGTGCTGCATGTCATAACGGGAGCTATAGTACATTGCCAAAATTTTGCAATGATTGCCATTCGTCCGATTATACCCAAACAAGTAATCCTTCGCATGTTGCAGCGCAGTTCCCAACAACCTGTGCTGATTGTCATACGCAATCGGCATGGACACCAGCCACTTTTAACCACGACGGACAGTATTTCCCGATTTATTCGGGAAAACATAAAGGAGAGTGGAATGCTTGTTCGGATTGTCATCAGAACCCAGGTAATTATGCAGTTTTTACTTGTACTACTTCCTGCCATCCGCAGAATTCAACCAATAATGATCACAGCGGAGTAAACAACTATCAGTATTTAAGCAGTGCTTGTCTGGAGTGTCACCCTGATGGTTCGAACGGTAAAAAGATGAATTCTTTCAATTTCCGACCTAATCAATAGCGATGCCATGAGAATTCTTATTCTTATTCTTTCCCTTATAATATGCGGGTTTGGGCTTAAGGGTCAAACAAGCAGGCAGGCTATTGATGGAACTATATCCTACGTAACTACGCAGAATGTGTATGTAAAATTCAGTTCTACCGAAAACATTGCGGTCGGCGACACACTTTTTACAGTTGCAGAGGGATTAAACATACCGGTGCTGTTAGTAAAAGAACTCTCGTCTATTTCGTGTGTATGTACACCTTTATCAACGAAAAAGCTGGCTGTGAATGAAAAAATTCGCGCTTTCCCAATCAATACTATTCCTGCTGGGAATTTGAATGCTGTGCTTGCGCCCGAAGAAAAAACAGTGGTAATACAAACCGATACACTTCCAACACAAAAAAATGCAGCTCCTGAAGAAGTAAAGCAGCAGGTTACAGGACGGCTTTCAGTTTCTTCGTATTCGAATTTTTCGAGTGTCTCAGATCTTTCGCAGCGTATGAGGTACACTTTTTCGATGAATGCGATGAATATAAGTAATTCGAAACTTTCGGCTGAAACTTACATTTCATTTGTACATAAAATGGGGGAGTGGAGCGAAGTAAAAGCTGACATTTTCAACGGGCTGAAAATATACAATCTGGCATTAAATTATAAAATCAATAAGAATAACCAACTTTGGGTAGGACGAAAAATTAATCCAAGACTCTCGAACGCGGGAGCAATTGACGGTTTGCAGTATGAAACAAAAATAAAAACCTTTTCAGCAGGTGTGTTTGCCGGTACCCGACCCGATTATATGAATTACAGTTTTAACGGTAATTTGCTGCAATATGGCGGCTATCTGGGGCATGATTATGCTGCTAAAAATGGCGGAAGCATGCAATCATCATTAGCTTTTGTCGAACAGAAAAATAATGGAAATACCGATCGCCGTTTTACCTATTTACAACATGCCAACTCATTGTTGCCGAAACTATATTTTTTTGGATCAGTGGAATTTGATCTGTTTAATAAAAAAATGAATGTTCAGGACAGCTCTCTTACGCAGGATAATTCCCCTAATCTGTCGAATGTGTATTTATCCCTGCGTTATAAGATGCTAAAACAACTATCGGTTTCGCTTTCATATAGCGCCAGGCAGAATATTATTTATTACGAAACGTATAAGAGCATAGTTGACCAATTGCTGGATGAAGCAACAATGCAGGGGTATATGTTCCAGGTTAATTACCGCCCGTTAAGGAATTTTTCGTTTGGGGTTAATGCAGGTTACCGTTTTAGCAACAATGATCCCCGACCAACCAAAAATCTTTATTCATATGTAACCTATTCAGCAGTCCCCTGGTTAAATGCTTCGGCAACTTTATCGGCAACAATTCTGGAAACAGGATATATGAACGGAAATATATACAGTTTAGGTCTTTCCCGCGATCTGGTTCCCGGCAAGGTTTATGGCGGATTGAACTATCGGTATGTCAAATACACGTTTATCAGTAATGAAACTCCGTTAGGCCAGAATATGGCAGAGATTAATTTAACCTGGCGGATTATAAAAAAATTAAGTTGTTCGTTTAATTACGAAGGAACTTTTGAGAAAGACAGGCATTTCGACCGTATTTATATCAATCTTACGCAGCGGTTCTGATCCTGTTGACTGCAATTAAGGTATTTGGCACTGTGAACTAATGAAGCAAAATGGAATGAGCTGAATGCGCAGGAATGGATTTTAAAAATTGATTTAGAACACAATAAAGAGTATTCTATAGTCTTTCCTTATGAATGGTATCGCAGTAAAAATGGATAGCTGGTAAAAAAGAAAAGTATTATTTAGATTATAAAACAAAATATTAACATGCCATAATAAATAGGTCTTTGAGCAGTTTGCAACAGTGATGATTCCATGTTGAACTACATCCCGGATAAATCAACGGAATTTTGTTCAATGTACTTATTGACGATTTTTTTGTTGAAAATCTGGGAGTTTATATGTTTTCAACTTGCGGCATTCAGGTTTATTTTCCTCTACACAACTTCCAGGCGTGATCTTCATTATCTTATAATTTTGTATTTTTGAGCCAAATATTCCAAAATGCAATTAGCCAAAGGCGATAACTATTTTACAGATCATGCAATTGCAATAAATGTTTGCAAGGTTAACCGCATGAAAAACATATCGCATCAGAATGATCTTACTGAGATTGAACACCATCACGATTTTATTGAAATTGTATTTATTACCAAAGGCAAAGGCACACAGGTTATCAGCAACAACGAATATGAAGTGAGCGAGGGCGATATATTTATTCTGCAGGGATTTCAGAACCATTATTTCAAGGACGCAGACAAAGCCGAAATGATCAATGTAATGTTTGATCCGGTAAAAAGCACAGGACTGATTTCCGATGATATTAAAACCATTGACGGGTATAGTGCGCTTTTTATACTTGAGCCCAGTTACCGTAACCGTATGCATTTTAAAAATATGCTGCATCTTAACCGGGTTGACCTCGCAAAATCAGAATATGTGCTAAATGGCATGTTGCACGAAATAAAACATAAAGAGCCTGGTTATGAATTATTTCTTAAAATTAAGCTTGAAGAAATAATTCTTTTCCTTTCGCGCAAATACACCCATATCAGCATTCCAAAAGCAAAGTCTCTTGTACGGATCGGGAAGGCTGTTCAGTTTATTGAAACCAATTTTCATAACAACATTTATATTCAGCAACTGGCCGAAATGAGTTTTATGTCGGTGAGAAATTTTCAAAGGATATTTAAAGAAGCAACAGGCTCATCTCCGAATGGGTATCTTTTGGAACTTCGTATTCAACATGCATCAAAATTATTAACAGAAACCGAATCAGCCATATATTCCGTTTCTGAACAGGTTGGCATTACCGATTGGTTTTATTTTTCAAAAGCTTTCAAGAAAAAATTCGGTGTCAGCCCGTTGGCGTATCGCAAGCAGAATAAATTAGTATAAAGAGTGTTGGATGTTTGGTATTGGAAGAACCATTTTCTATTGGCCAATTTATGGCATAATAATACATTATTTTTTCACAATAGTCTATTTTATTGATTTCGCGTTTGATATACATTTGTAATACGTTTACTTCCCAAAAAATACCTTATGTATTTATTAGGCCTTGATATTGGCACTTCATCCATGAAAGCAGCAATACTGCATGCTGAAACGGGAACATGCACCGCCAGCTGCCAGTCGCCTGAAACCGAAATGGAAATTTCTACTTCTGAACCCGGATGGGCTGAACAGGATCCCGAAATATGGTGGAAACATACTCAATCAGCGATACAGGCAGTTATCCGCAAAGCAGGCATTCAAACAGATGAAATCAAAGCCATAGGTATTTCCTACCAAATGCATGGTTTGGTTTGTGTAGATAAGGATTTGAATGTCCTTCGGGATTCAATAATCTGGTGCGACAGCCGTGCAGTTGAAATTGGGAACAGTGCGTTTCGGGAAATAGGTGCCGAAAAGTGTCTATCCCATTTGCTTAACTCACCAGGAAATTTTACCGCTTCGAAACTGAAATGGGTTAAGGAGAATGAACCTGAAATTTTCAGTGCAATCTATAAGATAATGCTTCCCGGCGACTATATTGCAGCAAAGCTTACCGGGGTAATACAAACAACCGAATCCGGTTTATCCGAAGGCATTTTCTGGGATTTCGCGAACCATGAACCGGCTGGTTTTCTTTTGAATACATACGGTTTGGATGAAAAACTTTTGGCTGATATTACTCCAACCTTTGGGATTCAGGCACTGTTGACAGCCGGGGCAGCTGCAAAAACAGGATTAAAACCCGGAACTCCGGTTTGTTACCGTGCCGGCGACCAGCCCAACAACGCTTTTTCGCTTAATGTGCTTAATCCGGGTGAAATTGCTGCAACAGCAGGCACTTCAGGAGTTGTGTATGGCGTAAGCGACCAGGTAAAATACGACCCGAAATCGCGTGTGAATACGTTTGTGCATGTAAATAACTCAGCCTCCGACATCCGCAATGGAATTCTGCTTTGTATTAATGGAACAGGAATTCTGAATTCGTGGATGAAAAAAGTGGCAGGCGAAAGTCTGAGTTATACGCAGATGAATGAATTGGCCGAAACTGTAAATCCGGGATCCGATGGTTTACTGATACTGCCATTTGGAAATGGTGCCGAGCGTGTTCTCGAAAACCAGGAAACCGGATGCAGTATTCACAAACTGAATTTTAATATTCACGGCAAAGCGCATTTGTTCAGGGCTGCACAGGAAGGAATTGCGTTTTCAATGTATTTTGGCATTAAAGTAATGCAGGAAATGGGTGTTGATGTTAAAATAATCAGGGCCGGGAAGGCCAATATGTTTTTAAGCCCGGTTTTTTCGCAAACATTAGCCGATATTTCCGGAGCCACCATCGAACTGTATAATACTGACGGATCGCAGGGTGCTGCCCGTGGTGCCGGAGTGGGAGCAGGTATTTTTAAAGATTTTGAA
>JBBSDC010000064.1:0-20458 GCA_038249705.1 Bacteroidales bacterium
TAAAATCGGGACGCATCGTAGGATGAGGGATTTTGTGATTTCTAAGTTATTTTAATATATATACTCAGATTAGAAAATACCAAGTTTTTCCTGAAATTTTTCCAATGTTTCGAGTAGGTTGCTGCGGACATGAATGAATTCTTCCACACCGGCTTGTTTCAAGGTATCGAGGATATCTTTCGGATACCCTGCAACTACAAGGATAAGTTCCTTGTTGGCCGCTTTCAGTTTCTGACAGATTTCAGGTCCTAATGTTGCATATTCATCATCGGAACTGCACATTACAATTACTTCAGCTTTCGATTCCAGAGCTGCTTTTACACCTTCGTCCACTGAGTTGAATCCCATATTGTCATGGATTTCGTATCCGGCACAACCCAAAAAGTTAGTGGCAAACATAGCTCTTGCCTTACGCATGGCCAGGTTTCCGATATTAAAGAGGAATACAGCAGGTTTTTTATTCCCTTCGGCTACATATTGTTCAGTTGCAAGCCTTAATTGATCGAAAGCATCGGAGCCGCCAAAAAGAACCAGTTTTTTATATGTCGTTGGCGTTTCGTCATCATCGTCATCATCAACTTCCATATCTTCGTCGGCATATAATTCCTCTTCCTCCATTTCGTCCTCTTCGGCGAAATGTATTTTGTCGAGCATCTGCTCTTCCGGGTTCGGGTATTGGTTGGTACCTAGTTGTATAATCCGCCTGTTGGCAATATCTTCAAGGCGCTGTCCGGCTGATTTTTCAACCAGATCCTGTACAAATCCAGCTTTAACTGCCTCAATCATTCCACCCTTCTCTTCAATCTGGAGGAAGACTTTCCATGCAGCTTCTGCAATTAACTGAGTCAGGTTTTCGATATAATAGGAACCGGCCGAAGGATCAACAACTTTGTCGAGATACACTTCTTCTTTAAGTATAATCTGCTGGTTGCGGGCCAGGCGGTTCGAAAACTCATCAGGGTCCTTATAAAAAGTATCGAAAGGAAGAATGCTTAGAGATTGTGTTCCTCCGATAATTGCTGACATAGCTTCGGTGGTGGTACGCAGCAGGTTTACATACGGATCGAATAAAGTTTTGTTCCAGGCTGATGTATTGCTATGAATCCACATTTGCATGGAAGCTTCACTCTCGGGTTTGTATTGCTCAACAATTTTTGCCCATAGCAGGCGGGCTGCTCTCAGTCGTGCAATTTCCATAAAGTAATTTGACCCAACGCCAAACGAGAACATCATGCGCTGAGCTACATCGTCAACAGGTATTCCTGCTTTGGTGGCCAGTGTGAGGTATTCGGCTCCTGAAGCAAGTGCAAAACCAAGTTCCTGAACCATGGTTGCTCCGGCACTATTGAAATAGTGGCCATTAACATTTATAACTTTATATGAAGGCATCAGTTCCTTACCAAGTTTTACCATGGTGGCTACTTCTGCCATATCACTCTTTTCCGATTTCCAGAAATCACCGTTAAGCACCAAGTAACTGATCGGATCGAAATCGAACGATCCATTCATTTTTTCAACCGGAAATTTCTGCGATTTTAAAAATGATGCAACAATTTTAATCAGTGTAGGATACGATGCTGCTGCCCCGAAATGGATAGCAACTTCTGAAAGCGAAATTCCTTTCAGCAAATCCTCAACATCATTTTCAGTTGAAAGATCTTCGGCTACCAATCCCAGGCCTGTTGCACCACGTTTTACAGCGTCAACAGCCAGTCGGTTAGCTTCCTGAATATCATCGGTTTCAATATCCTGCCTGATCTGCCAGTCGTTTGAAATGGTTTTGTTGCCACGTATAAAAGGATATTCGCCTGGAGCGGCATTCATAAAGCCAATACTTTGCGTATCCTCATCCCTGTAATAAGGCTTCACTTCGAATCCTTCGGCTGTTTTCCAGATGAGTTTCTTCTGGTAATCAACGCCTTTAAGATCATCAGTAATACGGGCTTCCCATTCGGAAGTGTTTACCGGTGGAAATGTGCCGAAAAGTTTTTCATTGTTCTGATCCATAGTCAATTATAAGTTGGTCAGCAAGTTAGCCGGACAAAGCCGGTTGTGTGAATTGTGGGCAAAGGTATAAATATTTGTAAACATTAGCACTCCTTTGTTAATGGAATAACAGACACGCCGGGAAATTCTTATATTTACAGTCAGCAAGGCAACTTTCTGCTGTTTAAACTGTTTTTCAACAAAAGGAATTATACTATGAATATCGCCATTTCAGGATCATCAGGTTTTATTGGAAAACAACTTGTTGCTCATTTCAGCAATCAGTCCGATGAAATTATTACTATTCCCCGGATAAAGGATGAAACATCTGCTGTAGAGATTGCCGGAATACTTGCAAAAGCTGATGTAATTATTAATCTGGCAGGTGCTCCAATCATCGGCCGTTGGGATAAGGAGTATAAAAAAACACTTTTTAAAAGCCGTATTCATACTACCCGCACTATTGTAGATGCTATAGGTTTAATGGAGACAAAACCGAAATTATTAATTTCGGCATCTGCTGTCGGAATTTATGCTCAGGAAGGGGAACAAACGGAGAATCAGTTTCTTCAGGCCGATGACTACCTGGGTTATATTTGCAGCAATTGGGAAAATGAAGCTAAACAAGCTTCTTCATATACACGGGTTGCAATTATGAGATTTGGTATCGTACTTGGAAAAGGAGGAGGAGCGTTGCAACGTATGCTTCCACTTTTCAAACTTGGACTGGGAGGAAAAATTGCTTCAGGCAAACAGGGTTTTTCGTGGATTCATATTCATGATCTTCTCAGTGCGGTTCAGTTTATTATAGATAAATCTGATTTGAATGGCGAATTTAACTTCACCGCCCCCGAAGTTGTTACCAATGAAAAATTTACTAAGGTGCTTGCAAGTGTCGTAAAACGGCCGGCAATATTTGCAGTTCCTGCTTTTGCATTAAAACTGGTGTTTGGCGAAGGTGCCATTGCTGTTTCCGGTGGACAGTTTGCCCCTCCAAAACATTTGCTTGACGAAGGATTTCAGTTTAGTTTTCCTGAACTCGAACGTGCATTGATGGATATTGTGCATTGATAATAAGTGTTTTGCAACTTGAGAATATCCCAAAAGCCACAACTCCCTCCCTAAAACAAGGTAAAGATTCCGGTCAGTTCACGGGAAATATTACACGCTCGAAACGCTTCAAAAAATAAATCACTGCACAATTGTCATCTCATCAATTAATCTGCCTGCACCGGCCATTTTATCAATAATAAAAAGGCAGTAGCGGATATCAATCGAAATATTACGGCATTGGTCAGGATCGTACATCAGGTCGCTCATTGTACCTTCCCAGCACCTATCGAAATTAATCCCGATCAGCTGACCATCAGCGTTCAAAACCGGACTTCCGCTGTTTCCACCTGTAGTATGGTTCGATGCGATAAATGCAACGTGCATGCTTTGATCAGCATCCGCATATCGCCCGTAATCGCGCAGGTTGTATAACTCCTTCAACTTTGGCTCTACAACATAATCGTAAATATCAGGGTTTTCTTTCTGCATAATTCCATCAAGCGTTGTGAACCAATTATAATTAACAGCATCGGCAGGTGAATATCCTTTTACATTTCCATAGGCAATCCGAAGAGTTGAATTTGCATCGGGATAGAAACGTTTATCTTTTTGCATCTCCATTTGTGCTGCCATATACAATCGTTGCAGGCTGTCGTTGGTAGAATAGAAAGCATTTACTAACGGAGCTAAAGTATTTTGAAGGTAATCGTAAATGCCCGAAGCTAAAATATATGCAGGGTCTTTTTCTATTTTTTTAGTATCACTGGTTTTAAAGCTTTTGAGGAAATTATTAAGCTTGGCTGAATCAGCAAACATGGACTTGTTATAAAAATCAATTGTCCATTCATCAATGTTTCCTTTGTATTTAAAGGCAGTTGCTTTTACCACCGGAACTTGCCATGATAACTCACATGAGCTGGTGTATGTTTTGATAAGTGCTTCAAAAAGTTGTTTGTCGACCTGAACGTTATAGTTTTTGTAAAATGCTGCGGCGGAGGCTTTCACTTGCTCAAGCAGTTTTTGAATTTCGGCATCTGTTTTTGATTTATCCTTACTTTGCTTTACAAGGTTATCGTAGCCAAGGGCAAAACGAATCAGTTCAATACCCATTAACCCTTCCGTTAAGTATGTATATGCATTGTTAACCGGCACAAATGAACTGTAAGCGTTACCAAAAGCAGGGAGTAATTGCCCGTATTTGGCGTTTGTTACAGCATCTGATTGTGCCCACTGCTGGAATGTTTTTTCAAAATCCTGCTTCTTCTCAATTCCATCCAAACGCTTAATTCCGCGGCTTTCACCTATCATTTTCTTCCAGAAATTTGCAATTCCTGCTGCTTTAGCTGAATACTGAATGCGGGTTAGCCTATCGTTTTCCATGCCTCGGTCGATAATATCGAGGCGTTGCTGCCTGAGACCAATTGCAATAGGATTCTTTTGCATGGTTGTCATTTCCACAGCATAGGAGGGTAGGTATTCCTGTGTGGTGCCTGGAAAACCATATACAAAGGTGAAATCCCCTTCTTTAATTCCTTTCAGCGAAATGGTAAGGTGTTTGGCTGGTTTGTAAGGAATATTTTCTTTTGAGAAATCAGCCGGCTTATTGTCTTTATTGGCATAAATCCTGAACATGGAGAAATCGCCGGTATGCCTGGGCCACATCCAGTTGTCGGTATCGCCGCCGAATTTGCCAATATTTGAAGGCGGAGCGCCAACAAGCCTTACATCAGTAAATGTTTCGGTTACAAACAGATAATATTGATTTCCGGCATAAAAAGGTTTAACCTGCGCTGCATAGTGTGTTCCTTTAACTGCTTCTTTTACAAGAATTTTAATGTTTGATTTAATAATTGAATCGCGTAACATCTGATTCATTTTATCATTAACTCCTTCGAGTGCTTTTAGAGTAACATCTTCCATCCTGACAAGGAAAGTAACGGATAATCCCGGATTTGGCAGTTCTTCCTCAAATCGCTGTGCCCAGAAACCATCAGTTAAATAATCATTTTCCAATGAACTGTGACGCTGAATATTTCCGTAACCGCAATGGTGGTTTGTAAGGAGCAGCCCTTTATCCGAAACCAATTCGCCGGTGCATCCACCACCGAAGAGCACAATTGCATCTTTTAAACTTGAATGGTTAACAGAATAGATATCCTCAGCAGTTATCCGCATACCCATATCACGCATTTCTTTCTCGTTAAGTTGCGAAAGTAGCATCGGGAGCCACATTCCTTCGCCTGCATTCAACATTTTAGTCGAAAACGACAGGAAAATACATAAAATTAAAATCTTGTTCTTCATGTTGTTGTGTATAATAAAGTTGCGACTCCGGAACTTCCAAAATCTATCTTTTACTAAATATTACTATTTATTCATTCAATTACCTGCCAGCAATTGTTTCAATTTCTACCAGTACTCCAAGCGGCAGTTTTACAACGGAGTAAGCAGCACGTGCCGGACTTTTTTCCGGATAGTATTTGCCATACACTTCGTTCATAGCAGCAAAATTATCCATATCGCTTAGCAGGCAGGTCGATTTAACCACATCGTCAAAAGTATAACCAGCTTCGGAAAGTATAGCGCCGATATTTTTCATTACCTGTTCGGTTTGCTCTTTGATTCCTCCTTCAATAACTTTTGAAGTAACCGGATCGATAGGTATTTGTCCGGAAATAAATAGCATTCCGTTGATTTCTATAGCTTGACTGTAAGGTCCGATTGCTTTAGGCGCTTTGTCAGTAAAAATGACTTTTTTCATACTCTTTTTTAGATTAATAGATGCCTCAAAAGTATAGTTTTTTTTAAGTTTTAGCACCCAAAAATCAAAACTAATAACGGATAATTTTAT
Organism: Bacteroidales bacterium; assembly: GCA_038249705.1. Lineage (GTDB taxonomy): Bacteria > Bacteroidota > Bacteroidia > Bacteroidales > UBA4417 > UBA4417. The sequence goes on from JBBSDC010000064.1 coordinate 5,891, forward strand.
TTTCTTTGTAACTTTACTTCCTTGTTGTATGTGTTTAGCTCTTATATTATTTTTTTGAGCTCTGCTAACATCGTGTTGCTTGTAATTACTATTGATAGGTATAGTACTTCGAAATTCACAAAATTGTTGGTAGTAAGTAAATCTTTCACTTTGATACAAAGTTAGTTATATGGCTGAAGTTATCGATAATTCAAAGTTAGAACCTGACTCTGAAGTTAGTCAGCAAATGATAATTTCATTTTCAGGTAAACCTTATTTTTATATTAGTAAACAGATTACTATCCTTGGGTGCAATAATGCTTTCGCGGAACTGATGCATATTCCCAAAAACAAATTGATAGGAGCTGATTTAGATCATACTGGTCATAATCAACATTTTAATAACTCCATTCATAAGGCTATATCAGGAGGTGTCAGTATTTTTCGTGGTAACATATTGTTAGGAAATGATTTACAGGAAATCTATCTCGATGCCGTTTTGATGAATATTGGATCTGAAATTAATTCCGGGCAGAATATTATATGTTATGTTATCGAAAGCAATATCCCGGCAAATGATACAACCAAGGTAAGTGTTGAGAAGGAAAACCTGAGTTCAGGTTTATACAATAATACTGATTCCTTTGTATCAGTTTACACGCCGGATGGGCAGGTTGTTTATACCTCCGGCTCTATCGAATTTATACTTGGCTATTCGCAAAATGATGACCAGGTGCTTGATCCGCAAAATTACGTTTATCCTGAGGATGAGTTTATTGTGGAAAATGCTATTCAAAAACTCTATTCCGGAAATGGTTATATAAATGCCCGTTACCGGATGGCGCGTAAGGATGGCAGTATCGTTAACGTTGAAACTTCGGGCTACCTGATTACAGATAAGCTAAACAATACCAGCCATGTTATAAATGTGACAAGGGATTTAACTTTTTTAACTGAAAATAAGAATTCAGTTAAACTGAGTGAGCAGAAATATTTAAAACTTTTGATGAATCTTCCTGCCGGAGTTTCGCTTATCGGACGAAACGGTAACCTGATGGAGGTTAATGGATACATGAAAAACATCATGGGATTATCATTGTCTGCTCCTGATAAGGAAATCAATTTCTTCAAAATCGGAGAAATGGAAAAATCCGGTATTACCGGTCAGCTTAAAAAGTGCTTACAGTTAAAAGAAGTAGTAAGCAGTGAAATTTCCTATTACTCGGCTCGTATGGGGAAAGAAATATTTCTGTCGTACAGTTTTTTGCCTGTTATTGATAATCAGGGAGATGTGGAAGCTGTGATTAGCTATGTTTATGATCACACCGAACATAAAACTGAAGAAAGTGAAAATCGCGAACGTTCAGATTTTCTTAATCTTGTAATTAATACAATCAAATTGCCATTCTTTGTAAAAAACGAATATCATAAATGGGTGATACTCAACAATGCCGCAATCGAAATGATGGGTTCATCACGCGAAGGACTAATAGGAAAATCCGATTACGACCTTTATCCAAAAGCACAGGCAGATATATTTTGGCAGTATGACGAAAAAGTTTTTACTGAAGGCAGCAGTGTAAACGAAGAACAAATTACGTGGTCCGATGGAACATTACATACTATTTTAACACACAAGCAATTATATGTTGATATGTTGACGGGCAAGAAGTTTATTGTAGGAGCAATTCATGATATTTCGAACTATAAAAAAATAGAAAACGATCTGAGAACCAGCGAAATGAAATATCGCGAACTGTTTGATAATGCCAATGATTTTATAATTACAACCGACCTTGATGGAAATGTTACAAATGCCAATCGCACATTTCTCAACTATCTTAAGATTGATATCGAAACCATTACGAAATTAAATGTTTATAATTATACAAGTGAACATGACAAGGAATTTGTTCTTGGGTTGAAGGATAAGATTTTGGCAGGATTACTCGATTACTCATTTGAGGTGAATTCGATTAGCCTCGACGGGAAGCCCATAACCTACGAAATTAAAGCCAGTTTGATCAACGAAGATGAGAAAACTATTGGCATTCAATGTGTTTTCAGCGATATTACCGAAAGCAAGATTTCGCGTCTCCTCCTCGAAAAGTATAACACTGACCTTCAGGAACTAAATACAACAAAAGATAAGTTTTTTAGTATTATTGCCCACGATCTTCGAAATCCATACAGCAGTATGATTGGTTTTTCGGAACTGTTGCTCGAAGACCTCGAGGAATTGTCAAAGGATGAAATTAGGGATTCGCTGAAAATTATTCATAGCTCGGCAAAAAACTCTCTCAATCTTCTCGAAAATCTGCTCGCATGGTCAAGACTCGAAACCGGACATATGCATTTTGATCCATCCAAAGTAGTGTTAGCCGAAATGGTCGACGAAGTTGTAAATGTTCTTTTTAGTCTGGCCTATCGCAAAAAGATAGAAATCAACAACTTGGTAGGATCCGATGTGTTTTTATATTCGGATAAAAATATGCTCAATACTATCCTCAATAACCTGGTTATGAATGCTATAAAGTTTACACCTATTGGTGGTGAAATTAATATTTATGCAACTAAACTGGCAGCGGAACCGGAATCAGACAAGCAGTTTTTTAAAATTTCAGTTGCTGACAACGGTATTGGTATGGATGCCTTATTCTGTAAACAATTATTCTCCCGGAGTAAACTGATTAGCAGCCCCGGAACTGAAAAAGAGCAAGGTACAGGTATGGGTTTACTATTGACGCGCGAAATGGTCGAAAGGCATGGTGGTATAATTTCAGCTGAAAGCACGCCCGGTAAAGGATCAGTATTTTCATTTCTGATACCCGCTTTTGATTCCACGAAAAACTAACTGGTTTTTAGTTATTGAATAAAAATATGTTTTACCTGGTTCTTCCTCCTGATTGTCTGCAGTATATTGATTCGAGCCATTGCGATAACAAAAACTACTGGAGTAATTTCAGCATATTACTGGAAATAAATTCTGTTGAAATAAGCTGAAATTTGTTGAAAACATTTTTTTTGAAATGTTTTTTTTGCAATTAAAATATCGACTATATTTACATGCTTGCTTTGCATGTGTGGGAAGCAAATATTTTATCGAAGTACCGGCAGATATTTCAGGAGCTGCAATTCCTTATTACTGTTGTTGTATTTGATGATTAGTGGATCAATGGATATGCACCATTTTTATCATGTAGCTTATTCATCCTGAGGTTTTAATGTGTGCAAATGTTTTTGTATCGAATATGGGTCATTCGTCCCAATATGGGATTGAGTATATTCCCCTTCGAGTTATACACAAAAGCAATGTTAGTAAAATTTATACGTTATAAGTGCCAGTAAAACAAATATATAGTATTGATCCTGATAAATTCAGAAAGCTTGGCAAGATTGTTGTTTAATGGTTTTCAACTCTTCCTGAAAAGGAAATAACTGGTGAACTCATATAGCTCATAGAATGGACGAACATTTTAATAACAAAGTTTACATACCGGCATCGGAGATTTCGGTTCGCCAATTGGTGAACGTTCTTTCTGATGCTGCTTTTGTTTGCGATTTAAATGGTCGTGTACTGGAATGTTCGGAACAGGTTTTTCCTTTTTTTGGTCTTGATGAAAAAGCTAAAGTTATTGGAAGCAATCTACAATCTTATATCGCGTATGATTATATTGACGAAGCATATTTTCTGTTGTTAAGTGTTGTAAATGAATTATCTAAGCGGAAATCAGTTAAGTTTACTGTGCGCAGGGGATTAAAAGAAACATTTCAGGCAGATGTTACATTTTCTCCGGTTTCGGGCAATAATGGATTAGCAAAATTTATTCTGGTTACGTTTCGTGAAACACAAATTCCAGATCAGGGTATCGAACTTATACATAAAAAGGATATCCGTCTTTCCCGGTTATTCGAAAGTATTATCAGCAATTCAGGCAAACCGGTTGAAAAAATCAATTCACTTTTGTCCCAGATTGGTGAAACACTCGGAGCAATCGCATGCACTTACAATCAGGTGGAAGACGGCAGGGTAAACCAGGTTGCTTCATGGGAATCGCCTTTTAATTCGGGAATCCCGGCACAGTTATGCAGTAGGCAACTTTACGATTACCTAATTGATCACAAGGAGCAACTTGCTCTTATCAGGAAACCTCTGTTATCCACATTTCTTGAGTCCGAATCTCTTTACAGAGATGATACTGGGGTAAAAGCAATTTTAGGTTTTACGGTTATAAAGGACAACCAGATCATAGGTGTTTTTACGGTTGTTTTCACAATTAATTATTCGCTTTCTGCGCTTGATAAACAATTTATACAAACGATTAGCTCCGTTCTGGAAAATGACGGAACACCGGAAACTAAATCCGACACCAACACTGAACTAGCTTTCCGCCAGTTGATTGATTACTTTACTGACCCTGTTCTGATTATTTCGCCCGATGCCCTCATTTTGGATGTAAACAGAGGTTTTACAAGGTGTTACGGTTACGAAAATACAGAATTGATAGGGCAGGATGCTTTGATTGTATCTGCTGAGGCAGAAGAAAAAAGAGAGCTTTTTTTACAAATGCTTGATAAAGCATTACAAGGCGAAGCGCAAAAGTTCGACTGTATGGGACTTCGGAAAAATGGTGATATATTTCCAGTGGAATTGATATTTAACGTTGGCAAATATTATGGCCGTGACGTTGTTATAGCTATCAGCCGCGATTTAACAGAACCTAAAAAAGCGGAAAAGGAACTTTTAAAGTCCAATGCTGAACTTACTGAGTCGAATAAAACCAAGGATAAGTTTTTCGGTATCCTGGCTCACGATTTGAAAAATCCATTCCAGGGTTTACTGGGTTTCATTGATTTATTGTACGAAGACCTGGATGAACTTAGTAATACGCAGGTAAAGGAATATTTATCTAACGTACGCACTGCATCATACCATACCTATGCTCTGCTCGAAAACCTTCTTGAATGGTCGAGGATACAAAGCGGGAAAATGCCATTTACACCATCCTTTTTCAATATCAGCGACGAAATCAATTCAGTGATCTCGATACTCGATAATAATGCTACCCGAAAAGAAATCAAACTCTTTAATGAAGTAGATACAACTTTAACGGTTGAGGCTGACAGGAATATGATTCATTCAGTTTTACAGAATCTTATTACCAATTCTATTAAATTTTCCAACGCTAACGGCAAAGTCGTTATACGTGGCAGAGCGCCACAAACCAATTCAAAAAGCAGAAGTCAAACAAATATTGAAAACCGGCAATGGCTGGAAATCAGTGTTTCTGACAACGGTATTGGAATACCCGAAGAAATACTTCCTAAACTATTCAAACTCAACGGGCAATATTCGCAGTCAGGTACAGCTAATGAACCGGGTACCGGACTTGGTTTGGTACTATGTCACGAAATGGTTGAGAAAAACGGTGGTCGCATATGGGCCGAGAGCATTGCAGGCCAGGGAACAACATTTGTTTTTACGCTGCCCCTGCGAAATTAAGAAAAACACACATAAATTCTTCAATCGCTGTAATAGTAGGAAATTCTTTCAATCTGAAGATAGAAAGAAGATATTTCCGTTTTTGCAAGTCTATTAACGATTAGCTGTAAGGAATACAATATCAATACTATAACCTGTGTTTATCCATAGGTTTTAAGCGTACAAAGTCAGGATCATATTTCGGGAACTGCATGTAAAATATAAGGTGATTTAGTTTTTATTTTGAACATATTATTCCTTTTTTAGTTATTATTATACCCTTTTTATTTTATTTCCGATCTTTGTATCGGTTTAAAATTCAGGTTTTATACAGGAGGCTGGTTCTCATTAATTATCCACTATGCTTGATCATACCGATAGCGATTATCCTGCAAATAAAAGTTTTCAGGATATTGATTTTGCTTCGATTTTAGCTTTTCCAGATAGCAAAGTCTGGGAACTGATTTTCGATTCATTGCCCGATATGGTTGCATTAATTGACCTTGACAATGTTGTAGTTAAGGCAAATAAAGCTATGCTCCAGAAACTCAAGATCGGAGATAAAAGCCTGGTGGGCAATAAATGTCATAATCTGTTACACGACAGAGGATGTGCTATTGAAAGTTGTCCTCATATACGTATGATTGAAGATCAAAAACCTCATTCCATCGAGTTATTCGAACCCAAAATAAACAGTTATCTGCATATAAGCACTACTCCTGTATTTGATTCAAATAACAATCTGCTTGGCAGTTTACATATAGTGCGCGATATTACTACTCAAAAGGAATCAGAAGCTAAACTTAACGAGTTTAATGCCGAACTAAAGGAGCTTAATTTTAATAAGGATAAATTTTTCAGTATTGTAGCACACGATCTTCGAAGCCCTTTTCAGGGAATGTTAGGTTTTACTGAGCTTATACTCGAAGAAATTGACACTCTTTCAAACGCAGAGATAAAAGAATATGTGCAAAAAGTTCATGATTCGTCGTACAGCACTTTTACGCTGCTCGAAAACCTTTTAAACTGGTCGCGTCTGCAAACAGGTAGAATGCAGATCAATCCTGTCGAATTCAACATCCGGGAGGAAGTAAAACTGATTATTAGCCTACTTGCAGCAAATGCCCAAAGTAAAAATGTATATTTTAATAACGAGATAGCACCTTATCTTAATGTAAATGCGGATCAGCAAATGATACATTCAATATTGCTGAATCTTACAACAAATGCAATTAAGTTCAGTTTCCCTGGAGGAAGAATCAGCTTTAATGCTAAAATCGTAGACATGGATGAGGATAGTTCTGAAAAAACTAGTCTGTCTGGTCGCTATTGCCTGGAAATCAGCGTTTCGGATAATGGAGTGGGAATGTCAGCGGAAGTGTTGAGTAAACTCTTTGCCGTGGAAAGTCATTTTTCACTTGCTGGAACTGCTAATGAACAGGGCTCAGGACTAGGGCTTATTATTGTGAAAGAAATGACCGAAAAACAAGGTGGGAAATTACAAATAAGCAGCGAAACAAACAAGGGTTCAGTTTTCTCATTTACAATTCCACTGGCCCAAAACGGGAATAAATAGTTTCCTTATCCTCAAATTTACAAGTAGAAACAAAAATTTTCGGTTGTTCAGTGTGAAAACAATTTCCCTATAGGTTATCGCGAAAATCTTTTTTCCTTGTTAATTTCATATCCTGAAGCAAGGATGATTTGGCATTAATCTGGAAATTCCAGCTTTTCTGTGTTCCATAAGGAATCCAGCTGAAACGCATTTCCCAGCAATGCAGGTTACGATAGATTGTGATTTGTGTAAATGCGAAATCCTTTTGTTCAAAATCATATCCGGTTTGCATCGAGAATCTCCATTTCTCTGTCACATTCACTTCTCCGGCCACACGGAAAGTTTGTATTATATCACGCTTCAGCTCTCCGGTTGTAAGCACCGGAACGCTGGTGTACCTAAAGTTATAATCAACCCTTAACGACCATGGATTATCCCAGTCAATATATAACTGAGAATTGTTTCTTAAATCTGCCACTTCCTGATCTGATGATGAAGATGGTGCTGCCTTTTTAGCTTTGTCTTTTTTGGGAGTAAGGTCGTACCCGACACTCAGGTTCCAGCCTGCATTGAGAAACCGAAGGAACTTCTTGTTCAACGAGTATTCCGATTGGTTTAATATAGGCCCGGGAGTAGACGAATAATAAGGGTTGTGATAATAATCCAGCAGTGTAAAACCATAAAAAGGCTGTGAATATAATCCATACGGACTGTATGAACCTGAATAACTGATCTGTATTTTTTTAAACAGGGTAGTGCGAGCCGATAGCGCAATATTTGACCACTTTAACGAATCTTTTGCTATGTCGTATGAGGTTGTAATTGAGAAGTTATCAATAAGCATCACTTTTTTTGTTCCTGTTATGGTATCCTTACGCGAACGCACTTTCATTTCAAGGTTATTTGTGAGCCCGAAATTTACCGATCCTGATTTTTGACTCGGCGCTGAGCCATATATCGGATTAAGTCCGAATGCCGAATATTTCTGGGTATTACCCAAAGCATCAGATTGCACAGTTTTCCAATATCCTAACTCTTCCCTTCCGAAATCGGGCAGAAAACTAAAACCTACCGAAGGCCTTAATACATGACGTATTGCGCGTACAGGACCTTTGCTGAATTGACGCATGCCATAAATAGTAGTGCTTACTGATGAGTTGAAACTATAATCACGTTCAGTTTTAAATCCGCTTATTGTATCCACCTGAATATGACCGTATTGGGCAATTCCGTTAGTTATAATTGTGTCACCAATCCATGTTTTATCAATTGTTTTTGTATACCATCTCTCGGTATAATTTATGCCATTACTCCACGAAAAATATTTCAGTATTTTAAATGATCCGCTTACCGGAATCGAATGTTTTATTCCGTTCACAAACCGGTTAGTAACATCAGGTTTGAAAACTAATGAGTCGTAAGTATCCAGCTTATTCTGCAAATTTGCGCTGTAGTTTATATTTATTGATTCGTACCAAGCAGCCTTACCTGTCTGTATTTTCTTTTTAAAAGGATAAATCCGGTTAATACTGAAATCTATTTGAGGCAAGGTTATGGTTACCTGTTTTGTTTTCGTATTCTGGCTATGAGTGCCGCTGGTGTTGAGGTTTCCCCATGTGCCCAATTTTAAAGCATAGTTTATACTCGACGAAAAGGTGTTGGTGAGGTAATCGTTTACAGTAGAAGGATTGTATTTGTTGTAACTGCTGGAGCCAGCATTAACACTGGCCGAAAATACTGAATTTGGTCTTGCCTTCGGATCCTGCCGGTGCGACCAGTTCACAAAAAAGTCACTCTTGTTATAGTAATCGCTTGCGCCTTTGGTTCCTGAAGCAGTAACGGCATATTTCAAGCTGAAATTTCCTGAGAATTTGTAACGCTTTCGGTATGAAAAATTTGGCTTTAATGCCCAACTTCCGCGCGAATAAATGTCGCCTGTTAGTTTTAGGTCAAAGTAATCGTTTAATCCGAAATAATATCCTCCGTCCTCTAAAAAGAATCCGCGGTTAGCTGATTCACCGTATTTTGGGATGATGAGTCCTGAGCTGCGTCCTTTTTTATTTGGGAAAATTCCGAAAGGAAGCGCCAATGGCAGAGGAACTCCTTCAATGCTCAAATATGCCGGGCCAGTAACAATTTTATTTCCGCTTATTACCTTGGCTCTCGAATATTTTAATGAAAAGTGAGGATGATCTTCCAGATCGCAGGTAGTATATTCGCCTTTGCCAACATTTGTAACACTATCGTTAATTTTTTTAATTACTGTTCCATGTAAATATCCTTCACCTTCTTTGGTGAAAACATTCTGAATCAATCCTTTACGCGTAGTGAAATTGTATGCTATCTCTTTTGATTTAAAAGTAATTGCCCCCTGGGTGAACTCCGGCATTCCGATTAATTTCCCTGCGGAGTCTTCGCGGGCATAAGCATGTATTATATTTTTATCGAAATCGATTGAAATAATTGCAGCTTTAAGCTTAATATCTTCATACTCAATACTTGCATTGCCATACATCCACGCCATTTTCTTTTTTAAATCCATACTCAGCGAGTCGGCCGATGCATAGTCGATTTTGGCATTCAACATAAATTTATTTGCATTTTCTTCCGCCTGATTAATGGAATCTGATACTAATAGCGAATCAGCAGCGTTTATATTCAATCTGTCAATCAGCGGTCTTAATAATGTATCAGGTACTTTCAGGTTTATCGAATCACTCACCCGCAAGGTTGTATCAGGCAATACTACAGAACTCGGATTTTTGTATGGTATACCTGTAAAAATGTGAAAATAATCAGCAGCCTGCACAGAAATGATAACTGTCAGGAGTAGGAAAATGGTTATTAACCGGTGCTTTGTTTGTAACTTCGGTACCAATTATGCTGAAAAAGAGGTTAACATGTTAATTTTGTGAAAGCGTGTTACGTTGATTAGTACCAAAATTGTCCTTTGATTTGAACTTGCAAAGTTAAACAACTGTCAAACAAATACTTCCAAAATATTGTTAAATTCGCTAACAATACTGCAAAGCTAAACAAATTCAGGTGATGACGGAAAAACGAATTATTATGAGATTTCTTATACTTTGCCTTCTGCTTTTTACTGTAAATTTTGCGTCTGCTCAAAAATTACGTACTGTCGTTCTCGATGCCGGTCATGGCGGACACGACACGGGTGCTTTGGGGAAGAATTCGCGCGAAAAAGACATTACATTAGCTATTGTTCTCAAACTGCGCGACTATATACATCAGAATATGAAAGATGTAAAGGTTGTGCTCACCCGGGATGACGATACTTTTATTGAGTTGCACCGCCGGGCCCGTATTGCCAACGAAAAGAAAGCTGATTTGTTTATTTCTGTACATTGTAACTCTACACATTCGTCTACGGTATACGGTGTCGAAACTTTTGTGATGGGGCTACATAAAAGCCAGGCCAATCTTGCTGTTGCAAAAGCTGAGAATGCGGCTATCCTTCTTGAAGATGATTATGTGGAACAATACGATGGATTTGATCCTAATTCAGCCGAAGGGAATATATTTTTCAATATGATGCAGAATGCTTTTCTCGACAAGAGTCTTGCTTACGCAGGGAAAGTTCAGCACCAGCTTGTTGATAATCTTAAAATGTTTAACCGCGGTGTGAAACAGGCCGGCTTTTTAGTATTGTACAAAACAGCAATGCCGGGTGTGCTAATAGAAACAGGTTTCATCAGTAATGTAAAGGACGAAAAATTTCTTTTATCTGACAAAGGTCAGGACCAGGTTGCTTATGCAATTTATAAAGCGTTGAGAGAATATAAAAATCAGATTGAAAATAGAGCCCCGGAGCCACTAACTGAAGATTCATTATTTGCTGCAAACCAATCCGGAAAGGAAGATAAAAATGCAATTGACTACAATCAGAGTTCGACTACAAATAACGCAGAAGTATCAGATCCTGATGCTGTTACATTTCGAGTGCAATTTGCCATATACCCTGAATCAAAACCGATCAATTCCAAAATATTTAATGGAATAAATGATGTGCAAATGTATTATCACAGCGGTTCCTATAAATATACATCAGGAAATTATACTGACTTTGATACGGCACTGCTTACGCGAAAGGAAATGGTTTCGAAAGGCTATAAAGATGCATTTGTAGTTGCATTTAAAGGAAAAAACAGGATTACTATTGAAGAAGCAAAACGACTTTCAGGAAAAAAGTAGTAAATTTGTCAAAATATCGCTTTTAACAATGAAAATAAGTCGTGAACTCAGGGTTGGTGCATTTGGCATTATTACACTAACTCTCTTTATAATTGGGATAAATTTTATCAAAGGCAAGGATTTGTTTCATAGATCCCGCACATTTTATGCAGTGTATAATTCCACATCGGGTATACAGGATGCTGCACCTGTTTCAATTAACGGGTTCAATGTCGGAAAAGTGACCGATATAAGTTTTTTGAGCAAAAGTTCAAGCCAAATTCTTCTTGAGTTTACTATATACAATCCGATTTTTATTCCCGCCAATTCCGAAGCCCGTATTTTTAGCCTCGACCTTCTGGGGACTAAAAATGTGGAGATTGTTTTGGGCAACTCATCCCTACCTGCCCAGGACGGAGATACGCTTATAGGCAGTTCGCAAATGTCACTGAGTGAAGAAGTTAATAAACAGGTTGCGCCAATTAAGGAGAAGGCGGAAAATCTGCTTTCGTCGCTCGATACCATGGTAACAGTACTGCAATCTGTTTTTAATTCGGAAACCCGAAAAAGCATTAATGCATCATTTCTGAGCATTCAATCAACGCTTTCCAATCTCGAAAGCACGTCATACAATCTTGATACACTGGTTTACGGGCAACGGAAAAGGCTCGAACGTATTTTATTCAACGTCGAATCGATTACAACAAATTTCCGTGAGAACGATGAAAAAATTTCGAATATTATTTCAAATTTTTCACTTTTAAGCGATACACTAGCCCGCGCAAATATTTACGGGACATTGGCAAATCTAAATATAGTTTTGGACAAAGTAGCTGATATCTCTGAAAAGATTGACAAGGGCGAAGGTTCCTTAGGATTGCTCATTAACGATCAGAAACTTTACAATAACCTAAACAGTTCAGCTGCTCAGTTAAATGCTTTGATTGAGGATATGAAAATCAATCCATACCGTTATGTCAATTTTTCAGTTTTCCCACCATCAAAAAAGAGGATGGGATACACGGAACCAGCGGTAAAAGAGTAATCGGAACTAGTGGTGACAGGGCAAGGGAAGATTAAGGGTACAAGGGGGACAAGGAGACAAGACGAGGGGCGACCAGGAGAAGGGCGACAGAGAGAGTGGCTACATCCCACATACTTTATTCTTCCTTCGGAGTTTCCGGCTCTTGATCCTGATTTCTGAAAACATCATCTCTGTTTAGCGGTCTGCTTGCAAAACGCCAGTTAAACCCTTTCAATATGCGTTGGTCAGCAGGTACATCTCTGTCAGGGAACATTTTCCCTGCAGGTTTATCAAAATACACTATCCGTTCAATTTTGCTTTCGTTAACATAAAGTCTCATACGACTTCCAGCCGCTTTGTTAACACCTATCAGTGCTTTATCGTCTTCACGCACATAATAAACAGTTTCAGCGTTTCCATTCACATCGATACTCGAAAGTTCATTATTAATAAAATTGCCGATCATGTTTTTACCCCTGATCTGGTTATATGTTTCAGTAGTATCTTTTGAAACAATGAAAGCAGTGCTGTACATATATATCTGCTTTATCGAATTTTTACCGGTATGTATTTTAATAGTATCTGCTGTAAGCTGATTTTCGTCGGACCATAAAACCGGCAATTTATACATACTTATTATCGAGTCGGCAAAATTGAAGTTCAGCGAATCGCAGGCACCTTGTATATCTTTACGGAAGAAACGGGCGTTATGATAGGCGAAAAGCTCTTTTGTTTCGTTTTTTGTGGTATCGAAACTAGCCAACAGTGTATCAGCATGAAGAAAAAGAGTATCCTTGGTATCACCAAGAATTGCCAGCGCATCCTTTGTTACAAAAGTGTAACCTTTGGCCTGCCAGTATTCAGCGAAGTTTCCTTTGATAATCACATTCTGAGCAGTATCGGTCATAACTACATGACTGACAGCTTTTCCGTATTTCAGTTTTTCGTCGTAATAAAGACTGTCGCCTGTCAGGCGCCTTGAATCATCAACCAATAACGCATTTAAACTGAATCGCGACTTACTGGTTAACCTGTCGTATTCGCCGTCTTCGCAATACAAATAATTGTCCTTACCCCTCATAATGGTAGGCCCGAGGAAGTACGAAATTCGTGAAACCGTATTGTATTTCAATGTATCGCAATTAATTTTATATTCAGGATTTGTTAGAACAACATCATCTCTGAAATACATCAGTTTCTGATTTGTATGATAAAAACACCTGCGGCTGGTAAGTACATTATCGCCGTTAACCATTTTACCACCCGAAGTATAATTAGCAATCCCGGTTTTACGGTCGAAAACCATAAAATCGGTGGTAAGAGTTGTCTGGTTATCAACAAGTCTCACATTCTGACTTACGGTAGCTATTTTGCTATCCCCTTCGTAATGAAGAATATTTCCATACAGATTTAATGTATCGCTCGATTTTATACGCACATTTCCGAAGCAATCCATATTGTTTTCAATCTCGTTGAGCCATGCGCTGTCGCAGTATAGGTATGCACCATCGTGTTCGAAAACAGGTCGGCCGGTAACCCGTACAATGTCAGGCATATAGCCCGATTGTGCAAGAGCACCTGCTGATATGATACGGATTCGAAAACGCTGTGCTTCTGCTGATTCATTCACCGCTAGAAGTAAAAGTAACGCTAAGGCAGTAATAACCAGGAATCGGAATTTCGGCATTATATGTTATAAAAATTATGTGCAAAGGTAAGGAATGTTGGCAAATAGTTGAAATGCGGTTTTTTTGACTGGATAATACCTGTAGTATCCGGCACTTAACCTCGCGATATCAGGCAATGGAATCGGTATTTGTATGAGGTTTTAGGTGCTGTTTTTAACCGGATCACAATACAATTTGGATATCCTGATACCCTTCAACGGGAAACAATGAAACCGATGAATTTTACTATCCAGATAGCTCCTGTTCATAAATTCACAAAACAGCTTAAAGATTTAGCTTGTCCGACCAAAAGATATTTTTACATTTGAGCCGCTTTAAACTACATGCTAAAATGGCTTCGAATATAGATCCAAAGCTTAACTACGAACAATCCAAACTCCGAATCGGCTACATTCCCCGCCGCGAATCTACACAGGAAACATACGATCGAATCGGTTTTATGTCAGGTTTGGAAGTACATCAGCAACTTAAAACAACGCAGAAACTTTTTTGCCGCTGCCCGACTGGTGTTTATCAGAAACCCGACGATTTCGATGCCGAAGTTGTCAGGCATATGCGTCCAACGCTGAGCGAATTGGGTGAATATGACGGCACTGCCCTCATGGAATTCAAAACAAGAAAAGAGATTGTTTATCGCCTGAAAAGTAAA
>JBBSDC010000065.1:0-20415 GCA_038249705.1 Bacteroidales bacterium
AAAGCAGGCATTATTGGTGGTGAAATCGGTTACCGGCGTGGGGTTCATGATCACATTGATGGTATCGCGCATCATGGCAAAACAGCTTCCGACAGGGTTTTCACCTTGAACAGAATATTGCCCCGGCGTTGAAAAAATACCAAAACTGAGTGCGAAACCGGTTCCCGGTAAGGTGACACCTGCATTCAACCCATTACGAAGCAGGGTGTAGATCATTCCTGTCTCCGAATTATTTAAGCCAATGAGTACACCGGTATCGCCTTCGCAATAATAGCCTCCGTTCGAGCCGGTTACAACAAATAGGTCGGGCAGGGCATTTACCGAAATAGCAGCTAATCCGTGAATGGAATCCGAAGGCATAGTGCAAAACACATCATTACCAGCTGTTACTGACCAGGTGGTGGAGATGGCCGGACTTACATTAAATGTATATGGACTTGTAAGTAAATTGTTGACTGTTACCGGCGTAATGCCATCAGTATAAGTAACGCTCCATGGAGGCGTTCCTGTAAATGCTATGCTGACAGCGGTTGATGTTCCTTCACAAATGCCGGTGCTTCCGCTCATGGTTGCCGTCGGGTCGGGGTGTACGGTGAGCCACATAAAGTCGTCGCCGGTAAGGCTTTTACATCCCGATAAATCAAGTGTGAGAACAACGATTGTTCCTACATCGGCAGGGCTGGGCGTGTAAGTAGGATTTAAAATATTAGGATTGCTGAACGTTCCTGTGCCTGAAGTAAGCCAGGTAATGCTACTTTGAAACTGAGCTGTCGGATTGAGTTGGTAAGCCCGCTGTCCGCACATTTCATCGTCAGGACCGGCGTTGCTTAATGGCGTGGGGTCAATTTTAAGCAGAATCTGATCGTTAACAAAAACACCGCTGCAGTTGCCATTTCCCTGTAACGTTAATGTAAATGTAATGTTCCTGTCGGCGGTGCTCAAATCAATAGGGCCTGCAAAATATATCGGGTTCAGGCTATTGGGATTGCTGAGTGTGCCATCCCCGCCCGAAACCGTCCAAAGGATTGTTCCCAAATTGTAGTTGTTTCCCGTTCCAACAAGTTGAAATTGAGTAACGTTACTGCATATATAATCATCCGCACCGGCATTTACAACCGGATATGGCGAAACACTGAAAACACGGCTGTCGCTCACAAACTGACCTGAACAGGTGAGGCTGCCTTGTGCGGTAAGCGTCAATGTTACTGTGCCATTATTAAAATCAATATTGCCAGGCATATACGTGGGTGCCATCAGCGTATTGTTGTTAAAGCTGCCATCGCCGCCAGTCCATTGCAGGCTGGTATAATGGGTAGCGGAAGCTCCAGTGACATTTATCGGGTTCAAAACGCAGAAAGCATCGTCAGCTCCTGCATTTACTGCCGGCATAGGATCAATAAACAAGGTCATGGCATCGCTGTCGGTGAAACCAAGGCAGGCACCAGTTCCCTGCCCGGTAAGTGTAAGCACAACGCTTCCGGCAGCAATATCGCCGGTACCAGGAGTATAAACCGGATTTAAAAGAATGGGATTGTTGAATGTGCCGTCGCCGGAAGTAGTCCAAAGCCATGGGTTACAATCAGTCTGCGATCCACTGAGTGTATAAGTATTTGCAGCGCAAATGGTTGCATCGGAACCTGCATTTACTTCGGGTAAAGGGTTAACGGTTAAAATGCGGGAGGAAACTGCTGTTTCCAACGAACAGGTATTGGAACCGGTGGCAGTAAGCGTGAGCGTTACTGCACCAGTTTCGCCAGCAAGAGGAACATACGTTGGTGTAAGTGTGTTGGCGTTAATCAGGGAGCCGGGGCCGTTTTCGGTCCAGTTTACCGAGCTGTTATTTAAGGAAGTAGCCCCTGAAACAGTATAATTAACTCCCTGGCATGTAGCACCGGAGGGACTGGCGTTGGCAGTGGGAAGGGGGTTGATGGTAAGGGTAAGCACATCCGTTGATTGAAGCACTGAGCAAGTGGCGGAACCCTGGCCGACTATAGTCAGAAAAACTGATCCTGCTGCCTTATCGCCAATGCCGGGAGTATAAACCGGATGAAGTAAAATATCATTATCGAATGTTCCATCACCCGAGGTACTCCAAACTTGGGACTGGCAATTCAGAGCCTGGGAATTTGCCAATGTAAACGCTGAGTTGGCGCATATTGCAGTTGGAGCACCAGCCATAACTGTTGGTGGCGGTTCAAAATTAAGCAATACCAAATCCGTAGCCGTTTGCAATGCACAAGTGCCTGTACCTTTGACCGACATAGTGAATGTAACACTTCCAAGCTGACCGACTGACGGAGTGTAAACCGGGGTAAAAGTGGTACTTCCCGCCATGGTTCCTGATCCATTAGGTGTCCATAGCACGGTCGCCGGATCAGCATTTACAGCCGAGCCGCTGAATGTATAGTTTAGTGCTGAACACGCATTGGCATCGAAACCAGCATTAGGAATGGGCATGGGATCAATCTGCAAGTAAAGGTTGTCGCTATAAAATTGGCCGACACATGCGCCCTGTCCGGCAACCGTTAGTACGAATTCAACTGAACCGCTTTCGCCGGAACCAGGCGTGTAGGTAGGAGTAAATGTATTTGCCCCGCTCAGCGTTCCGCTTCCGAAATGTGTCCATACCTGCGATCCAGGCAATTGGTTCAGTGCATTTCCTGCAAAAGTAATTGGAACAGCCGAACAGGTTGTTGCATCGGAACCGGCACCCACGTTAACCGCTATCACAACCACATTTGCTTGTTGTGAGGCATTTGAACTACAGCCATCAATAACCGAAACAGTATATAATGAAGTGGTTAGTGGGCTGACTGAAATTGTTGAAGTTGTTTGGCCGCCCGGATTCCAGGAATAGGAATAAGGAATAATTCCTCCTAGCGGGATGGCAGTAAGCGTTACCAGCTGGCCACAACTAGTTGACTGACCGGGAATGGGAAGAATTGAAAAAGTCTGGTAATCATTAATATTAAGAGGCACTGATTGGTTAAGTGCTCCGCAGCCTGTGGGATTGTATGTAAGAATTACCGTTTCCTGTCCTTCTGCACTACCATCGGCAATCGGTGTTATGGTTATTGTAATTGTAGAATCACCGGGCAAAATAACTAATGGATTTGGAATATTATTATAATCAATTCCGTTTATGGCAGTTCCGGTAATAATAAGCGGGATATTAACAGGCACGTTGGTTACAGAATCAATACCAAAAGTAACTGTAACCGAATTACAGCCTTCGACCATTGTATTTGTTACCAGAGGATTGGAATACACCGTATTCCAGGTTATTACAGGGCTGGAGAAACTGCTCTCCTGAAGAAAAACACCTGATTGGTATGATTGATCAGAAACATTTGCAACACCAAGTTTAATATGGTATGTGGTACAAGGAATAAGTGTAACTATAGCCTCAAAGACGACAGTGTAAGCATCGAAAACAAAATTAGGATCAGATATTTTACCTTCGTTTCCGCAACCCGCACAGCCCCCGGTTCCACTATAGTTTGGTATATAATATTGGCTATTGGTAATACAATTTACATTGTTAATTGCTACAGGTGTTGTTGTAGTAGGCAATAATGCAATATTAACTGAATTGTTAGAATAAAGGCCAGTAATACCTGGTCCACTTATAAAAAAACCAAACCCATCATTAAACCCTGAGTTACATGGAGGCGCATATTCCGGATATTCTTCAGAAGCAAAAACATATTTAAATACCAATTTGTTTCCCTGCGGAACAAAGTCAAACTCAAGAATGCTTCCGTTATTTGTATTTCCATTGCAAATACTATTCATATCCGGATCGTTTTGGACTGTAGAAGTGCCTGATGCGCCCATCCCTTGCCCGGGATTTTGAGAGATACTATTCGCATTCCCGGTAGAAAGTACAACACCAGCCGAAATCCCTATATTATTTGGCCCTGAAAAAGTACCTCTCGAAATAGCTCCTCCATTATAGGTTACATTAGAGTACGTTACACCATTTCCGACAAGGGATTGTACTAGTTGATCCGGCGTTACGCCAGTATTCACAATTAGTTGTGCTTTCGCCTTTTCGAAGAAAACACAAAGCAGCAATGACAAGATTATTAAGTATAGTTTTCCGGGTTTCATCAATATCCTGATTGATTGTTGGCTCACAAAGTTACATTAAAAAAGGAACTCAAAACAATGGAACCGAAGTTTAAAAATGTGAATATGTTTTACCGGATGGGATAATAGTTCTTTGGCCATTGCCTTTTTCAGAGCTAAGAGCTAATTTGCAATTTATCCCCGGAAATAGTTACTTTTGCAGCTTATTCGCAACCGGCCCCATAGTTCAATGGATAGAATTTCAGATTCCGGTTCTGAAGATTTGGGTTCGAATCCCGATGGGGTCACTTGATACACATATAACCACTTACTTGTTAAATACTTGTGAGTGGTTTTTTGTTTTTATATTCAAATTTTACATGTTTTTCCCGTTCCAACTATTTCGGTTGATACACTAGTAAGTTGGTTCCCATAATTCAATTTTATTGCCTTCTGTGTCCATAATATGTACAAATTTTCCATAGTCGTAAGTTTCAATACTGTCGAGTATGGTTACTCCGTTATCCGAGAGTTTTTTTACGAGTCCTTCAATATTCTGAACCCGGTAATTAATCATAAAATCTTTTTTAGATGGGGAAAAATATCCATCTCCTTCTTTGAAAGGACTCCATTGCAGCGTGTTTATTTCGTCAGGCTTGATAATGTTTCTGGATTCAAAACTTGAACCATACTCATTGGTTTCAATTCCCAGGTTCTTACTATACCAATCTTTCGTTTCCTTCGGATTGTCAGAAAAAAAGAAAATACCGCCAATTCCCGTTACTTTAGGGGTTGTGTCGACGGATGAAGCTCTGTTTATCGAATCATTTTTTTGGTTTTCCATTATATTCATTTTTATATTTGTCAGGTTGCAACATGTGAGAATTGCTGCAAATGAAACTGTTAGTATAAGCCGGTTCATTTGCCTTTCTTATTACACTGTTACATTAATTTCTTCGTTAAGTGATAAGCGAAATTTTTGCTATCTGACTCAACCTGAATATTTATAGTATTCCGATTTAATTAATTGTATTATTTTTTCTGTTCAAAGGCCTGAAATACCACGAAAGTAATTTAACCATTTGGATTTATGAAAATGAAATTACTCGGGGTTCTGTTTTTAAAGTATTCATCAGACTGAAAGGATTTTTAGTGCATCGGACGTTGAAGTAACAAAGTTGATATGTCTGCCTTTGTTACTTTCATAAATGAAGTCATTTAAACTCTTGCTTTTGTATTTAGAAAAATCTCCAACTATAGCCAAGCGGACACGATAGGTTGAAAACTTTTGAAGTATTTCTCCTGCCAGTCCATTCTTAAGGTTAAAAAAATCAGGGGAGATGTCTTTTTCGTAAATTACAATCTTGTCAAAACCTTGATAGTATAAATTTCCTAATAAATTTAACCCGTCTTCATTTTTATTAATAACAATATCGTCCGATATTACTTCGGCAACTTTTGAATCGTTTATTTTATGGGTTACAATTTCCATTTTGTCTGTATTTGATTTTTTGTTATTGGGCACTTTCAATTTTGATTCTAATTGATCAATAAGTTTCTGATATAACTCTATATTTCAGGGCTATTTTATAGTGATAATAACTTTCCCTCTTGGCTTTCTTTTTTCAGCGTATTCGAATGCCTCGGCAGCTTTTTCCAAAGGAAAAGTGTTTTCTATTAAGGGTTTTAACTTCTTCTCGCTGAACAGTCTTTCAATTTCTTCGTAATCCTCAGGCCTCTTTCGCATATTCGACGATGTGATCTTTTTACCCGAAAACAGCCGGACAATATGTGTTAAAAACGCCGGCGCAACTAAAATAAGAGGTGATGCATAGGTGCCGCCCTTTTTAAGCAAACGGAATATATCTTTAAATTTCATCTGACCCCAGGCATCAAGAATTGCATCATATTTTTCCAATATTCCTGACATATCCTTTTCCTGGTAACCGATGGTTGTTTCAGCTCCCAGTCCGACTGCCAATGCTCGGTTTCGTTCGCTGCACGATGCTGTTACAATAGCCCCTTTTGCTCTTGCAATCTGAATAGCAAAATGTCCGACTCCCCCGGTTGCACCGTTTATCAGCAGCTTGCTTCCTTCTTTTACGCCACATCTCCTGAGTCCATTTAGTGCTGTTAATGCTGCAACAGGCAGTGATGCCGCTTCCTGAAACGACATTCCGTCGGGGATGTGCCTGGCATTTTTTGTTTCTGTGAGAAGTAATTCGGCCAGGGAACCAGGTTTTCCCAAAAAGATTGGTGTTGCACCATACACCCTGTCGCCTGCTTTAAACCTGCTATCGCCATCAGCAGTTTTACTGACAATTCCGGCAAAATCGGTACCTACAATTTTAGGTAATTTTGCGTTTGGCAAAAAACCCGTATTCATATTATTTAATTTGTAGTCAACCGGATTTATCGAAACAGCTTTCACTTCAATTACCATTTGGTTCGGGGCTGCAACGGGATCAGGCAAATCACCATACATACCGGTATCCGATTTCTTAAAGGATAACTTATAAAATGCTTTCATTTATTCCTGATGTATTAATTTAAAGGTTAGTAGTTGCGGCATTAATACTTGTTTCGCTGGATGTATTGCGGGTTACTGCCTGCAGTGATCAAAGCAATTTGTGTTTATTGCCTAAATAACACTATTCGTGTATTTTAAGGCAGATTATTTCAAATTGATTTTATACTATCGAATAATGAAGTTAGGAAGGTTTACAATTAGTGCTGCTATCATCATTATGGTTATTTATTCAATTCCATTAAGGTTTTTTTACTTTATTATTCGATAATCCATATTCGACATTTATTATTCAAATCTTTTATTGATTCTGGCTTGTCCAGGGTAGGTTTGTTTAGTGGCATACTCACACAATAATTAACAAGCCAGCTGAAAAAGTTGTTTGCAAAATGGTAGTATTGTTCTGTATTTGAATGCAGTTAAGCTTGAACCAATACTTAGCGAAATAAAAATCAATCCTTAATCAGTTTACATATTTGAAACAATAATACTTCTTACTTTTTCGGCAATCTGGTTGGAGTCCATACCCACATAATCGTGGGGCATCAGCGGCGGCGAAACAACAACTTTCACAATAGCCGATTTTATCAGCGAGCTTCCTTTAGGCATAATATCCTTTGATCCACTGATGGAAACAGGCACCACAGGTACGCCCGATTTCACAGCTAACCTCAGGCTGCCAGCTTTAAACTGACCAACGGTACCATTGGCACTGCGGGTTCCTTCGGGGAATACTACCATCGAATGACCCGCCTTTATACGTTCAGCAGCTTCACTTATAGTTTCAAGCGATTGGCGTGGATTGTTCCTGTCAATAAAAATACAGCCTATGTATTTCATCCACCGGCTGAAAGAAGGAACTTTCAACAATTCCAGTTTGGCAATAAACCCTTTATCGCGGGGCAAAAACCCGATAAGGATTGGAATATCGAAATTACTCTGATGATTGGCAACAAAAAGCAACCCGCCGGTTTGGGGTATATTTTCTACTCCGCTTACCTGTATAGATGAGCCATTCATGGCCAGACCCTTTTGTGCCCAACTCCGTGCAATCGAATGAGCACAGGCATCCCTTTCGGTGAATTTCCCCTGTTTGTTGAGTTTTATTAGTTTAAACCTTGGTACCAACAAACTCCACCACAGAAACACAAACCAGTTGATAGTTTTAAGCACGCTTTTCTCCTCTGCTAAATGAATATTAATGTTTGCATAAATCAGCGTTTAAAAATGTAAACCCTATTTACAAATATACTGTATTTTCACCGGATTCGGATAGTTCACCCTATGTGTATCATAAAAAATAATCCCATACGTTATGCCGGGTCGCAAGTATGCCGTATTTCTAAGCTTCCCTTACTCTTTCAGTGCTTTTAACACTTCCTGCATTGCTACTACCTTTGCGAAACGGTTGTTGAAAATATGGTGGTGATGATCGTAAATATCCTTAGCTTTCATAAATTTACCATCAATTGTTGTATTTGTACCTTCCGGAAGTATTACTTCGAACCCAATTTCGAAAGCAATGCGTATGGTGGTATCGATACAAAATTCAGTTTGCAGGCCAACTACAATAAGTTTATGTATTTTCATATCATGGAGTTCCATTTCCAGGCCGGTTTCCCTGAACGCACTGTTAAACTTTTTCGCGATAATCCTTTCGCCTGGCAAAGGCGCAATATCTTTTACTATTTCCCAGCCATAGCTATTAACTTCCATCTCCGAGCCTATGCCATCGTCGTGCTGAATAAAAATTACAGGTTGTTTCAGTTCCCTGAATTTCGAGAGCAGCGTTTTAATATTCGAAAGTACCTGTTCAAACAAATAAGGTTTCTTGTCTGCAATAGCATTCTGAACATCAACTATTAATAAAAGAGTGTCGGTCATAGGTGTTAAATTAAATATTTGCAATAATAATAAACCTTTTAATATACTATAACGAATAAGGCTAAAGTAATCGTCTCAAAATTTTAACCAATGAAATACAATGACGTAATAAATGTCAGTTATACATGCTAAACAACCTGCAGATAACCTGATCCTTCAAAATTTACTTTTAAAATGTGAAATTTTATGAAATTTTTTGAAAAATATTTAACATAATAAGAAATCATTAACTAATCAGGTTGTGAATTCCAGAATATATATGTTACATTTGTAGATCAAATCATATTACTAACAAAAAATCAATAAGATGAAAAAATTTACTTTACTATTAATCGCAATCGCTTTTTCGATTCTGGGAGTACAATCTCAGACGTTGCCTTACAGCGATAATTTCGAAACTTATACAGTTGGAGATTATCTGGCTGTGCAAAATTCCACATGGTGGACAACCTGGAGCAATGCCCCCGGAACCGGTGAAGATGCAAAGATCAGCAATGCTTTCGCCAACAGTCCTTCAAAATCAGTTTTAGTTGACGAAACAGGCGGAGCAACTGACCTTCTGCTAAAGTTAGGCAATAAAACTTCGGGTAATTATGAACTGAAATGGATGATGTACGTTTCATCAGCTAACTGCGGATACTATAACCTGCAGCATTTCGAGTCGCCGGGCATTGAATATGCCATGGAAGCATATTTCCGCACCGGTGGAGCCGGCGAACTGCTTGCCGGCAGCGCAACCGCTCTTCCTTTCACATATCCTGTTAATACCTGGTTCGAAGTAAAACACCTTATTGACCTGGATTCAGACCTTATAAAATTTTATGTAAATGGCGTAATGGTAAACGAATGGCCGTTCAGTTATCAGGCTGGTTCAATGACCGGTACCCTGCAACTTGGTGGTGTTGACTTTTTTGCAGGTGCAAAATCAGGAACTACCGAAGTACCTAAATTTTATTTCGATGATGTATCGTATCAGGTTATGCCAACCGTACTTCTCGAAGACGATATGGAAACCTATCCACTCAATAGCTACCTGGCAGTTGAAAACCCTACCTGGTACACCACATGGAGCAATGCTCCCGGAACCGGTGAAGATGCTTTGATAAAAAGCGATTTCAGTCATAGCGCCACAAAATCAGCTTTGGTTGATAAAACTGGCGGAGCAACCGACCTTATCCTGAAACTTGGTAATAAAACCACAGGCAAATACGAACTCACCTGGTGGGCTTACCTGGAAGCTGACAAATGCGGTTATTACAATCTTCAGCATTTCGAATCACCTGGTATTGAATATGCTATGGAAGTATATCTCCGTACAAGCGGCGACGGCGAATTGCTTGCCGGTAGCGCAACAGCCATTCCTTTCACATACCCTAAAGCTACCTGGTTCGAGATCAAACATATGATTGACCTCGACAATGATAACATCCAATTGTATGTGAATGGAGTAATGGTTCACGAATGGCCGTTCAGCAATGAATCGGGCGCAGCTGGCGGAACAAAACAACTCGGTGGCGTCGACTTTTATGCCGGCGAAAAATCAGGAACAACCGAAGTACCTAAATATTATTTTGATGATGTATATTATGTTCAGCTTGGTGCTGCCAGCGATCCGGCTATCAGCGTTAGCCCAACCAGCTTATCGGCATTTATGGACCTTTCATCAACTTCGATGCAGGAATTAACCATTTCGAATACCGGAACTTCCGACCTCGAATATAACATCAACATCCTATTTGGTTCCGATTCACCTGACCAGGCAATTACACCTGAAGCTACTGTTCCACAGCAGAAAAAATCCCTTTCCCTTTCTAACTGCTCAGCAACTCCTACCAGCGGCGCATCACGTGCTCCTGCTGCAACTGCAGTGTTACATTATGACGGCGATAATGCATCAGCTATCGGCTGGAATACTGTTCCTACCACGGTTTCAGTTGCTGCACGCTTCCCGAATGCACTTGTACTTCCTTATGCCGGGATGGTTATTGAATCAGTTGAGGTATACATCAACAACCTGAATGTTGGCAGCAACGAAATGACATTGAAGATTTTCGGTATGGCTAACAGCTTTGAGCCAGGCGCTTTACTACATTCACAAACATTTACGCCTGATGCATTATCATGGAATACAATCGTACTTACTACCCCTGTTGTTTTAAACGGACAGGATATATGGGTTGCTTATCAGTTTACTCAATCTGATGCAGGAATCTTTATTCCGGGTACCGATGCAGGACCAAGCAATCCAAATGGTGATTATATCAGCACAGGCGTTGGCTGGTCGCATCTTTCAAACAATCCTGACTTAGCTTACAACTGGAATATCAGGGCTAACCTTTCGGGCGATGCAACTCCACAATGGCTTTCAGTTAGCCCAATGAGCGGAACTATTGCTCCTGATGGCAATGAAGTACTTGAGGTTACTTTTAACTCAACCGGACTTACCTATGGCATTTATGAAGGTACAATCAGGATACTGAACAACGATCCCGAAAATGATCAGCTGGATGTTCCATGTATGCTTTCGATTTCAGTAGGAGTTGATGAATTGGATAAAGTAGCTGTAATGGTGTATCCAAATCCTGCGGAAAATGTTCTGAATATCCTTTCGAACGATCAGGTTATTAAAGTAACTGTTATGAACCTGAGCGGCAAAGTTGTGTTTACCGGTAATACTAAATCTATTGATATCAGTAAAATGGCATCAGGAGTTTATTTCCTCCAGACACAAACCGCCAGAGGCATATCGAACATTAAATTCACTAAAAAATAGTATTTAACTTCTGTTTTTCGAAAAAGGCTGTCCCGGTTATTGGGGCAGCCTTTTTTGTTGGTGATCAGGAAGAATAAAAAAAAATCTGTTCCTATTTTTTATCCAATTTCAAGAACTCTTCATATAGCCATTCGATGTATTGCAACAACGCTTCTTCAACTTCAGGAGTATCAATTCCTGAACTAATTTTTAAACCTTTGGTTGTTACCATTACTTTTTTCTGATCCCTTAATTGACCGGCAATTTTATAGTATTTATCAAACAGATCATCGCGGCAAAAAAAGTCTTCATCTGTTGACCTTTTGTTCAAAGTTAATTTTTTGCCTTCCTCATCAAACTTCTCTATTTCAATAAATGAATTTTCAGGCGGGAAACCAATTATATCAAGTACGACAGCTAAATTATTAACTTCCAGGCTTGATAGATCAAAACCCATATTCTCCAATTCATCCAGCTGGCTATCCAGCTTGTATTCTTCGAGTAATAATTTTACCAAATGGTGTTTCAAAATCATATGTTTTAAAAGTGAGAACTATTTTGAGCTTGTTTCAACTGCCAGTTTATAATTAACAGATGTAAAAGTAGAAAAAAGTCAGAACACATCTGCCTGACTGAATAATGCAGGCATGGTAGAGTACTGAATAGAAATTCCTGTTTAAGTTGATGTTTTCGCCCCTCGCCACTCTCCATGTCGCCCCTCATCCCCTTCTGAAAGTTAAAAACAACAATTTTAAACAAACTTTTTGTCTATCCCAACGCTACATCCAGCAACATCATAGTTGCAAAACCGAGCATGGCGCCGATGGTAGATAAATCAGTTTCGTTTCCGGTTTGCGATTCAGGTATCAGTTCTTCCACTACTACAAAAATCATTGCGCCGGCAGCAAACGAAAGAGCATAAGGTAGTATTGGCGTCATGGTTAAAACCAAGTAGGCACCTAAAACTCCGGCAATAGGCTCAACAATTCCCGACATCTGACCATAGTTAAATGCTTTGAGGCGCGAAAAGCCTTCTCTTCTCAGCGGGATTGAAACTGCAGCTCCTTCAGGGAAATTCTGTATGCCTATACCAATAGCCAGCGCTATTGCACCAGTGAGCATGCCCATATCCGGATTATTTGCCAGAGCACCGAAAGCAACACCAACAGCAAGTCCTTCGGGGATATTATGCAGCGTTATAGCCAGCACAAGCAAAATACTGCGCTGCCACGAAGTTTTTATCCCTTCTGCCTTATCAATGGCTAATCCCATATGCAAATGGGGTAAAAGTTTGTCAATCAGTAATAAAAAAGCGCCTCCTGACAAAAATCCAACCACCGCGGGCACCCAGGGAATTGATCCATTTTCCTCAGCCATTTCAATTGCAGGTTTGAGCAACGACCAAAAACTAGCTGCAATCATTACCCCAGCTGCAAATCCAAGCATCGAGTTAAGTATCTTATTATTAATGGTTTTGAAGAAAAAAACCATTGATGAACCTAAAGCTGTTAAAAACCATGTAAATAATGTGGCTCCGAGTGCAAGATACACTGGATTGTATTCGAGTAAACTTTCAATATTCATATTTATGAACGCTAGGTGTTAAATAATTAGTTGATTTCTGTTATAAATCTATTTCGCGCTTTGTATTTCTTTGATTCCCATTTCGTAGATTTCTCCATATAGAATCAGAAAAGTAAGATAAAACAAGCTTCTCATGCGATTTGTTTTAAATACACCGGGTTTGTTATTTTACCACTTTTACTATCCAGATATCCTGCTGAGGCTTTCCATTTGAAATGTCGCCTTCAATATGTTCGAGAACAAGGTTATTGGCAAACAGCTTTTTAACAAAGATTTCCGGATGAAATGCAGCATATGTGCGATGTCCGACTTTTGTATTTCCTTTTATAATAAGCGATCCTGAATTAAAAACATTTTGCTCCGGCGGCGTAAGTTTTGCTTTAAATGCATTGCCATGAAGTGTCAGAAATATAATTCCTCCATTTTTACTGATTCGTACCAGCTCATTAAACCATTTGTAATGTAAATCCTCCGGCAGATGAGTGAAAATTGAAATCCCGTAAATAATATCAAACGAATTATTTACATATGGTAACGGCGGTTCGGAACTGTTGAGATTGAAATTAATTCCGGTTAACGCTTTTTTGTTCCAGGCAATTGTTTTCGGGTTATAATCGGTTGCGTAAACGGAGCATGATTTGTCGAGTAAATCCGGAAGATGCCGTACAATGCGCGCCGGACCGCATCCCCAATCCAGAATGTTTATATTCTTTAACTCATAATGCTTGCTGAAATGATGCAGAAGCCACGAAGCTGTATTGCGGCTGCTGGCGTAATAGCTTTCGTAATTCAGATCAAAGGATTCGTAAATAAGGTGGGCTGGAGGAAAGGCAACATCAGGATTCTCTTTTTTGTACTTGTTTATACTTTTATACCTCTTGATATAGTGAAGGTAAAACCTGATTTTGTCAGTATAAAACAGAATACCTAAGCTTCGTAAAAGATTTGAAATCTTTGTCCTCATGATTATTTTATTGCAAAGATAAAAACTATGCTTAATGCAGAGCAGTCTTTTCGTCAGTTTCCTTCAGCCAAACCTGTTTTTACACAAAACTTACATTGCGAAAAGCAATTTTCCGTTTCCTGGGGTACGGTAAAGCTTATGCCAAACTTCAAATTTATTTATAAACATCAACCTACGGATCAGATTTTTTGTCCTATTTTCGCAACATAATTACATACTTATTTTATATGGAAATCATTGGAAAAATAGCTCATTTGTTACCTTTGGTAACCGGACAAGGCCGCAACGGCGAATGGCGCAAACAGGAATTTGTTATTGAAATTGCTGACGGACAGTTCCCTAAGAAAATTTGTTTCTCCCTGTGGGGCGATAAAATTGATCAGGCTGGATTGACTTTAAACGAAACAGTAAAAGTATTTTTTGATATTGAAAGCCGCGAGTATAACGGCCGCTGGTTTACCGAAGCCAAATCATGGCGTGTTGAAAAACAAGGTGCCGGAGCTCCTGTTCAAACTACATCGCCGCAAGTACCTAACGATGCTCCTGCTTCATTTAACGCGGCACCGGTTGAGGACGACCTTCCTTTCTAGAGGTTGGGTTTTAGGTTTCAGGGATTGAAGAAATAACGGGCTGTGGATATTCATATCTGCAACCCGATTTCATTTTTATTTACCAAAACTAAATGTGGCTTTGAGGTTTCGAGCTTAGGATTTAGGGTAGTAATAAAAGTTATCGAATACGCATTTCGATGTAAATGATACCGAATGAGGGTATAATTGATAAAATTGCGATTACGATTCCGATACGGAAAAATTTCATAAACCTTATTTTTTCTCCTTTGCTTTCAGTTGTCTCATTTACGATAAGGTAAGTCATAGCCCTGATAATTGTTGCTTTTCAGGCTAAAATAGACGCTGAAGCCAAAGCCAGCCATAGCATTTCGCTGATGGCTGTTTTTTCTATTCACAGAAGCATGACAACCGTAAACGGAACTTTACTTACTATCTGCGAAAGCAAAAAGTTTACCCTGTGTTTGTCAGCAAGTCCGATTCCGTTTTCGGCAAGCGAAACATGGCTTATAAGCTGGTTAATCAATCCGTTTTTTCAACCCCGTGCACTACGATAAACAGCGAAGCAAAGAAAATCGGCAGCACCCCAGCTTATAAATTCACCCTGTTTAATCAGAAAAATCCGCTCCCACGGTATAAAAAATAAAAATTAGTACACTTTTATACAAAATTGTACTTTTTGTATTATCTTTGTACTATACATGTTGTTTAATACTAATAGAAGATATCATGAGTGATGATACATTACTAACTGAATTGCTCTCCGCCTGGGAAGAAACTTACAAAAAAGGTCAGCTTACATTATGGATTTTTATGGCTTTAAAAGAAGAGAAGAAGTATGTAGAGGAAATAAAAACCTTTGTAGAAGAGCAGTCGGGGCAATCGATGAGTTGCGAGGAACAGAGTTTATACCGGAATTTGCGCAAATTTCAGCATTTAGGCGTTGTTGATTTTGAAGCAGGAAAGGGAAACAAAGGACCAGAGCGCAAATACTACTTCCTTACTATTTTAGGTCAGCAACTCCTGAATAAATTCATTCAAAGAAATATCAGTTTATTTTTTAATCCTAAAATCAAAAACCTTTTAACAACGGAGGAATAATCATGAAAACAATTACAATAAATCAGCTCACATTTGCTACCCTAATTGCAATATTGACCCTGGCATTTCGCTTTGGATTGAGTAATCTGCTTGATCAAAGGGATTTCTTACTTGTATGGGTTTTAGCAGCCGTTTATGCTGTACTCATGTTTATATCAGGATACGTTATAGGAAAGAAAGACCACGAATCATTTCCTTATGCCGATATAGGTTTTAAATTTCACCTGATCACTTATGTGGTTTTTGTATTGGTTTCCGAAATATGGTACCTACTTGAGTATAACTCAGTGTACGAATATATAAAAACGGTACATCACACTGCTATTTTCTGGGGTATCGGTCTGTTGGTTCATTACATATTTTTTCGGCGAACCCGAAGGAATGCCATTAAGGGCATTGATAAATCAGAAATATTTGATTAATCCTAAATCCGTTAAACAAAAATAAACCCGGAAACTTAGTGTTTCCGGGTTTATCATTACCATGTTAAAGTCATCTATTTCCCCAGAATTTCTTCCAGTTTTTTATCCAGTTCGGCACCCCGAAGGTTGCTTGCTATAATTATTCCATCCTTATCGAGCAGGAAACTGGCCGGTATCGACATAACACCGTAAAGTTTTGCCGCAGCGTTGTCCCAGCCTTTTAGGTCACCGGCATGTGGCCATGTAAGTCCATCTTTTGCAATTGCATCATGCCATTTCATTTTATCGGTATCGAGCGAAACCCCGAAAACGGTAAATCCTTTGTTGTTGTATTTTTTAAAAGCTGCAACTACATTCGGATTTTCAGCGCGGCATGGGCCACACCACGAAGCCCAGAAATCAACAAGAACTACTTTACCTCTTAAACTGCTAAGGCTGATATCGTATCCAATGGTATCGTACATTGTAAAATCAGGAGCCAGTTGTCCGGGCTGCACACCTGTAAGAATAACTTCGCGCTCAGCCAGTTTTTTCACATAAGGTGAAGCGGTAATGGAAGGATCCCAGGCTTTGTTAATCTCTTTCAGATCGTCGAACGAATAAGCATAAGCATTGCTGATTGCCAGGTAAGCTGCAACAGTACTTTTACCATTATTGAGTATATAGTTTTTGGTAAAAGCCGCCTGAGCATTCTGAACCGAATCATATTGAGCTTCAACATTTTTTACGCCCACCGAATCATTGGTTTCTTTAGCCTGCATATACTTCCCGTAGAGGTCTTCCATTTTTAGGGTATAAACCAGTTCATCTTTTTGATAGGCCGCATACTTATCGTGCGAAACAGAACCTTTAACAACTGATTTGTCGAGGCTATCGGCAAATACTTCCATGGTTAAAGCTGCGTTTTCGATAAAGAAAGGGAATGCCCCATCCACATTCTGCAGTTTTACATAGTACATCATTGGCATATCTACCTTGCCGGCGAATTCAAATTTGCCATCTTTAATCTGAACGGAATCGGCTGTAAGCATTTTACCTTCTTCACGTTTTTTAAGGAAAATCCATCCGGTATCGGCACCGGTAATGGTTCCGTCGATGGTATAACCATCCGTTTTTGTATTGCACGAGATAACTGAAATCAGCATGGCAATAATAATACTGCCGGTAAGGAATTTTTTCATTCGGTTTTGTTTACGGGGTTAATTTCGGACAAAAGTAGGTAAATTTATAATGTGGTTAAGGTCAGTATTTAATATTGCACCACAGCAAAAAACCTGGACAAAGGGTATAACATTCCGAAAATCAATAGCAAAACAACTTCAATCACTGCTTATTGAAGAAATTGTACTTTTTTTGGCGGATATCCTCATATTATCAAATCATTTTATGATTATGGATAGGTTTCGAACAGTTAGCATTCTAAATCCTCGAAAACAGGGTGATATCAATTAGTCCTTTATAATCACCTGTTTCCATAATACTTTGTTTCTGTTTATTAGAACTACAACATATGAGCCTTTAGGCGATAAGGAGGGAAAGTCTATTTTGTGTTTATTTGTTAATACACTTATGTTTTTGTTCAAAACCAATCTTCCCATAATATCAAATATGCTCAAATCAATATCAGAGTAATTATTTGTAGTTGAAATGGTAAAATAATCGAAACACGGATTAGGGTAAACGGAGAATTCCCCGGCTTCCACAAGTTCCTCGGTAGGGAGGTAAAACTCACAAGATCCACTCCTGTAAACAAGGTATTCTGGTGATGGTGAATTCCCTAATATTGGGGCTGTATAAAAAATAGTATCAGATGCATTATGGCAAATTAGGGTGAAATTATTTAATGTGTGATTAGCCTGGTTAAATACCCCGCCCCAAGTACTCCCGATTTTTTCGATCCAATGCAATAGCATGTAATTACCTATATGAGGGATTTCCTCAATGTTATGTAACGAAACAGATTTCAGAGTGTATGGCCCGCATGGATAATACCTTACCGAGTCAATAACAAAATCAAAACTTCCAAGATACATTTCGTTATGAACCGCAACATTATACACCGTATCACCGGCTGCTTTGGTGAAATCCTGTAGAATTGATTCTTCCGGAAGTGTATCTACCGGAGGTAAAAAATAAGTTATGCCCGAAACATCATTTCGAAATGCCCCTTCATAAAGAATATAGGTTCCATTGTTTTCGCTGAATATTTTGGTGTAGGTTCGCGAATTTATTAATGTATCATCAAGAGTTTCGCTTAAAAAATAGCGGTAATATAAAGTGTATTCGCTGCAGCGGTCCTTCGCCAGCCAGGAAGCGTTGGAATCGGGTAGAAGTTGATAGGTTTATGCATTTGTAAAATTTACTGCAAGGAACAAAACAGCAGTAATAAATGAGTTGAAAATGTTTTTCATAGCATGTTAGTATTTAATGGTTAGATGTTGTTTGTGTTTTTTAAAGAGTAATGCCAAAATCCCAAAAATTGCATCAGTTAACTATAAATCTCTTCGTTGCAAAAACTTTATCATTAGTTAGTTTTAACAAATAGAGCCCAGGTTTGTGTTGCCCAACATCAAGCTTAATGTTATGGGAAAGAGTTTTTTGTTGTATCACAATTTTGCCGCTGGCATCCACTATTTGAAGCACAGCATGTTGAATACTAAACTCCTTTGGTATTTCAACCATCAGGAAGTCGGTAGCAGGGTTAGGATAAAGCCCGATGTTTTCTGATATCTGCTCTAAGTGTGGTAGCCCAACAAAAGTAGTATCGGTTATGCCAAATGCCCACATGCCATAGCCATCAGCCTGATTATAATTACAGGTCATATCTCCGTTAGGATAAGGGGTTGTTGAGCTGATAATTGCATAATTAGCATCACTTAATTGAATGACACCAGGATCAATGGTTTCATCACCTACACCACCAATACAACGCTGCCATATCAGGTTGCCGGTGTTACTCACTTTAAACATCCAGATATCATGATTGAAATGGTTATCAGCTGAATGATTTCCGACTACATCTCCATCATAAGAATTTGTGTATCCAAATACCACCAGGTTTCCATCACTGGTTTGAAATATTCTGAAAACGGCTTCATCTCTTGAACCTCCGAAACAATTCTTCCATATGATATTACCTGAAAAATCAACTTTAACAAGCCAGATATCCATTGTATTATCTCCAAGGTGTCCCCAGCCTTGATGGTAGCCGCAACCTGCAACATCGCCATCGTTCGAGGTGGTGTAAGTCCCAAAAATATACCCATCTTCTATTTCAAGCAATGCGGTAATTGATTCGTGTTCGCTGCCACCATAACAATGCTGCCATTGCACATTGCCAATGGAGTCTAGTTTAAACAATATGGCATCAGCTCTGTCGGGTCCAGTAGTGCATCCAATATTCCCATCACCCATAGTAATTGTTCCACCTCCGGCCAATATTCCTTTGTCACTGGTCTCAATCACGGCCTGACCAAATTCCGGCCCGGCGGTACCTGCTGTAAAATCCCATACTTTCGTGCCAAGGCTGTCTAATTTCACCAGCCACATATCATATGAACCATAATATTGGCTGATATCACCATCGGATGAGGTTGTCCAGCCCATAGCTATTAAACCGCCATCTGATGTTGTGGTGCCACAATATGAAATATCACCACCATTGCCTCCAGTTATTCGCTCCCAAATTATATTTCCCTCACCATCAATTTTAACAATCCAATAATTTGACCCTATAGGATAAGGATTTGCTGTAATATCACCATCAGAGGATGTTGAAATTGCTATAATGAAATAATTTCCATCACTGGAAGGAACTATTTGGACGGGTTCTTCTGAATTGCTACCACCTAACATTTTTTGCCAGATAAATTCGCCATCCAGTCCAATCTTGATCAGCCATATGTCGCTATCATAAAAATCTGGTGGTATTGGCTCACTTAATAAGGAGGAACCTACTAGTAAGTATCCATCGCCGGTCGCAACCATATCCGATGCGTCATCGTATAAGGGATTATTAAAACAGTTTTGCCAGTTAATTTGGATATACTGGGCAAAAAGTGAATTGCCAAAGAGAATTATAAGGGTAACCAACAGCTTAGCTTTCATAAGTGAAAATTAACACAAGGGGTTTTGCCCGGAGGCAAAACCCCTTGTGTAAGGTTAATTATTTAGTTAGTACAATTTTACCTGTTTTGTTAAATGAGGCAACTTATCTCGCCACCATAACCTTTCCCTGTGCAATAAACTTCCCTTTTTGCGTAAGTTGTAGCATATACATACCCGGAGGCACATTAGCCAATTGTATGATGTGGTTGCGTTCCGTTGCATCAAATACATCCGTTTTTACTTTTTGCCCGGTAAGGTTGATAAGCGATAATTGCACCTCCCCCGTTAACGGGCGAAACTGCTGCTGCGTAATATACCCTCCTTTGGTGGTAGTAGCCGAGTACTCCGGTATTTCAACGGTAGTATATTCCCTGGCAGGGTTTGGATATATTTTTAATTGCATTACATCACTTTTGCTAATTGGCTCCGGCAGC
>JBBSDC010000066.1:0-20391 GCA_038249705.1 Bacteroidales bacterium
CGAAAAAATACTGGCTACAAATAATGTGTAACTAATCGCAAATCGTAAATCGTAAGTCGCTCCAAACAGACCTCACCCCCGTCCCCTCTCCTTAGAAAAAGAGAGGGGTGACTACACCCCGAAAATTTAACTAGCTGACAGAGAATCAACGACTCGAAAAAATACTGGCTACAAATAATGTGTAACTAATCACATTTGTCCTCGTAAATCACAAATCGTAAATCCCTCATGTACCTCAACTGCCATTCAAATTATAGTCTCCGTTACGGTACTCTTCCCGTTGATAAACTGGTGGAAATAGCGATGGCAAATCATATTGCTACGCTTGCACTTACTGATATCAATAACAGTTCGGCTGTGGTTGACTTTGTAAAAGCCTGCAATAAAAATAATATAAAACCGCTTGCCGGAATTGAATTCCGTGACGGGAATGAACTGTTATATATATGTATAGCACGTAACAACGAAGGCTTTATGGAGTTGAATGAATTCCTGAGTCATCACAATATTAACAAACTTCCTTTGCCGCTGCAGCCACCGGAATTCAGCCACTGTTATGTTGTTTACCCTTTCGGGGAAAAGTCGCCGAAGAATTTGCGCGAAAATGAATACACCGGCATCCGGAGCACGGAACTTAACAAGCTGCTTTCGGCAGAAAACCGCAACCGACAACAAAAACTCGTGGCTTTATGCCCTGTTACGTTCGAAAGTGAGCAGGGCTATGAACTTCACCGCCACCTTCGTGCTATCGACAACAACACCTTACTTAGCATGCTGATTCCTTCGCAGGTGGCTGCTCCGGATGAACTTTTTACTCCGCCTGCAGAACTGGAAAAACTATTCGAA
Organism: Bacteroidales bacterium; assembly: GCA_038249705.1. Taxonomy (GTDB): domain Bacteria; phylum Bacteroidota; class Bacteroidia; order Bacteroidales; family UBA4417; genus UBA4417. The sequence continues at coordinate 847 of JBBSDC010000066.1, forward strand.
AATCACCCTCAGATTATATCCAACACGCGTAAACTGCTCGATGAATGTAGTATTGCTATTGATTTCAGCACAGCAAAAAACAAGAAACTTTTTACCCGAAGTGCTTACGACGATCGTTTGCTGCTCGAAAAACTTGCTCAGGACGGACTTGTTTACCGTTATGGGAAAAACAATAAAGAAGCAAAACAACGAATAAAACACGAACTCGAAATCATTGATAAACTAGGATTTTCGTCGTATTTCCTCATTACATGGGATATAATCCGCTACACCATGAGTCGTGGATTTTATCATGTTGGGCGTGGCAGTGGAGCCAACAGCATAGTGGCTTACTGCCTGCGTATTACCGATGTTGATCCCATTGAATTAAATCTTTATTTCGAACGTTTCCTAAATCCGAAACGAAGCAGTCCGCCGGATTTCGATATCGATTTTTCGTGGAAGGACCGCGATGAAGTTTTCGATTATATTTTTAAAAGATACGGGCATAAACATACTGCTTTGCTTGGCGCAACATCCACGTTTAAAGGAAAATCAAGCTTACGCGAACTGGGAAAGGTTTATGGTTTGCCTAAAGAAGAAATTGACATTTTAGTAGAAGAGCCTAACAATCCGCTGAATAAAAATGCTATTGCTGAGCATATTTTGCAACTTGCAACTCGCATGACGGACTTCCCGAATATCCGCAGCATACATGCCGGAGGAGTGCTGATTTCGGAAGAACCACTTACTGCATACACTGCAATCGATATGCCGCCAAAGGCTTTCCCGACCACACAATGGGATATGTACGTAGCCGAAGATCTGCGATACGAAAAACTCGATATCCTGAGCCAGCGCGGTCTGGGGCATATACAGGAAGCCGTTGAAATCATTAAACAAAACCGGGGAATAAGCATTGATATTCATCGTGTAGGCGATTTCAAAAAAGATGCTAAAATCAAGAAACAACTAAAATCGGCCGAAACAATAGGCTGTTTTTATATTGAAAGTCCGGCTATGCGAGGGCTGCTTAAAAAACTTAAATGCGACAATTATCTCACGCTGGTTGCGGCAAGCAGTATTATCCGACCTGGTGTTGCCCGCTCGGGAATGATGAAGGAATACATCTGGCGGTTTCATAACCCGGATAAATTTAAATACCTGCATCCTATTATGGAAGAGCAACTTGCTGAAACCTATGGCGTAATGGTGTACCAGGAAGATGTATTGAAAATCTGTCACCACTTTGCCGGCCTCGACCTGGCTGATGCCGATGTGTTGCGCCGTGCCATGAGCGGGAAATATCGCTCACGGATTGAGTTCCAGAAAATTGTAGATAAGTATTTCGAAAGTTGTTACCAGCAAGGGCATTCCGAGGAAGTTACCAAAGAAGTGTGGCGGCAGATTGAGTCGTTTGCAGGATATTCATTTTCAAAAGCGCATTCGGCTTCGTATGCCGTGGAAAGTTACCAGAGTTTGTTTCTGAAATCGTATTACCCGCTTGAATTTATGACAGCAGTGTTAAATAATTTCGGTGGATTTTACCAGGCATGGGTATATATAAACGAAGCCCGGCGATGCGGAGCCTCAATTGAATTGCCTTGCATCAACCGGAGCAATCAAACCACGAATATCAGCGGAAGCACAATCTACCTTGGCTTTATATATATCGCCAACCTCGAAAGCAATACCGTAAATGCCATTATTGACGAACGAACCCGCAACGGCCCTTACCTGAACCTGGCTGATTTTGCAAACCGTGTTCCACTCACGTTAGATCAGGCTATTCTGCTGATCAGGCTTAACGCGCTGCGGTTTACCGGAACCAGTAAGCAACAATTATTATGGGAAGTGCATTTGCTGTTGCGTAAATCAACTCCGCCTCCTACAGATGGTTCTTTGTTTACCACGCCGGTAAGGCAGTTTCATATGCCTGCGCTTGATCATTCGGCAGTTGATAACGCCTTTGATGAAATTGAACTGCTGGGATTCCCGGTAACGATGGGTTATTTCGATTTATTGCAAACCAGTTTCCGTGGCGAATTCCGGGCACAGGATATTGCCTCGCATGTTGGTGAAACAGTGCGGATGCTGGGATCGCTGGTTACTATAAAATACGTCCGGACTATCCGAAACGAAATTATGCATTTCGGTACTTTCTTTGATGTGGATGGCGAGTTTTTCGATACCGTTCATTTCCCGCAATCATCAAAACAATACCCGTTTAAAGGACGTGGTGTTTACCTTATTAAAGGTAAAATAGTGGAGGAATTTGGTTTCCCCAGTATCGAAGTGGAGAAAATGGCGAAACTGCCGTTTGTAAAAGATAGGAGGTATTTGTAAATCAGGGGTTAGGTTTTGGGGGTTGGGGTTTGGGAGGGGCTACCTTATCACACTGCAATTGAATTTATAAACTCACCAGCTGTCATTACGGGTATCTTACTCTCTTTAAAGTCTGATTTATTTCTTGTAACAATCAGTTTCTGGTCATTCTCAATAGCTGTAAAGTATTGAATTGCATCTTCAAAATCTTTGAAATCAGAGTTAAGCGCCAAATCAACAACCTTATTATCCAATGGTAAAACACAAACAATGACCTTTAAATTTCTTAAAATCTTACACGCTTCCTGATCATTGGAAAATTTTGATACTATATAATGGGTATTAGCAAGCGATAATGCTGAAACCGATAGTTTTATAGTTTTCTTATCCGCTAAAGAAAACAGTTCGGCAACTTCGGCATAAAAAGGATCTCTGGATGCTAAAAGGTCAATAACAATGTTGGTATCAAAAAGTATATTTATCATGAGTACTTCTGATTTAGAAATTCTGCATAATCTTTTTTATAATCGTAATTATCCGGAAGTTTTATTACTCCGCTAAGACTTTTAACCAAAGGAGTGATTTCGAATCCCTCACTTTTCGGACTGGAAACAACATCCAGGTAGTTTTCAATCATCTTTGAAATACTGGTTTTGCACTTTTTCGCATAATTCTTAGCTCTGGAAATCACATTCTCATTGAGCTTTAATGTCAGCTTATTATCCATGTATTTATCTTATCCGTACAAAGACAATATAATTATACGTACAAATAAAATTACTTATATGCCCAGTTACAATTTTTTTTTGAAAATAAATGACGAAACTGCCGTTTGTGAAAAATATGAGATATTTGCAATTGCATTGATGCGGTAACTAGTCTCCATTATTATTAAATTTGCAAATAAGAAAAAGACTGTTGCCTACAAAAATAAGCATTCGATAACAATTAGGATATTTCTGACTGCAATAGATAATTAAGTTCAAACGGCAACAATGAAGATTATAAACTCACTACAAAATCAACAATAATGAGCCTTAAACCTGGATTACGAGACGTTAAAGCACTTATACAATTTGAGATGGACGAGCTTGAATTGCTTCAGGATAACACCTGGCAAATGGCTGAATCATTTGGTTTAGATAGACGAATCGCCAATCTGACAGGAAAAAGAAAAGTTGGTTTTTATATGTGGGATTTGGAATGTTTAGAGATGGTAGCTAGCGATTTGCTGGCTTTAACCAATATAAATAAATCAGTAGCTGAAAGCCTTTACGGAAAGATAAAGAAGGCCATGGATTTTATCGATAATCAAAAAAAATGAGTTACAAAATCTTTTAGGAATCCATGAATAAAATTGATTTAGAAAAAAAGATAACAGAAATAATAAATGAATTATTGGCTAAAAAAGTCTACATATGTTCTATTGATGTATTAATAAAATTAAATTATCTAACTCAGACAGATTATGAAAATTGGCGATTTGGAAAAGTTGAATGTCTTGAAAAGGTATGTAAAATTAACCTGAGCAAACTCAAGACTATCAACCAAATCACTAAAAAAACCTCTGTAAAAATGAATTTAAAGCCTTCGTGGACTGCTTACAATAAATATGGAAAAGGCCCAAAAAAAAGGTTACAGTTTTCTAAATCAGGAAATACAACTATTGAGATTGCATATTCGACCCATTACGTTGCGGTAAAACAGAATAATGATCAGGTTCAAAATTAATCCAACACAACAACAATTCTATTTCAAACTTTCCGGTTTAAACTCTGAATGGGTGACACAATCACTTACTAAACAATCACTTGAATAAAAGAGATAGTCAGTCTTAGAATATTGGCAACCCATAATGTGAAGTACAATATTGCGCTAAAAAATCCCGAAGGGATGATATGATTCTGAAAAAATGAGTTCTTTGAGTGAATTCCTTTTTCGGTTATAAGGAAAAGTTTCTGTTTTCAAGTAATTGGTATTGGTAAAAATCAGAATTCAATTAACCAAAAATTTCCCTCAACTCCTTGTTACTGAGCTTCCCAATCCAGTTTTCACCGGTAGCAACCGAAATATCGGCCAGGTGTTTTTTGCTCTGGATCATTTCGTCAATTCGTTCTTCAAAGGTATTCTTTGTAATGAAACGATGCACCATTACATTATTTTTCTGCCCGATGCGGAAAGCGCGATCCGTGGCCTGGTTCTCTACCGCAGGATTCCACCATAAGTCGTAATGTATTACATGCGAAGCGGCTGTGAGGTTTAACCCGGTGCCGGCGGCTTTTAACGAAAGAATGAAAATTTTATCGGCATGGTTAGTCTGGAAACGTTCAACCATTTGTTTGCGCTGAGTGAGGCTGCTCCCTCCGTGGTAATAGAGCGGTTCCTCCTTGTAACGTTCGGTAATAAAATGCTTCAGCAGGTTGCCCATTTCGGTAAACTGTGTGAATATCAGCACTTTCTCACTACTATCTACGATGCTGTCCAATTTATCAAACAACAATTCCATTTTACCGCTCATCGAAGCATCCATCTTCTTGTTTTTAAGAAATTGGGTTGGATGGTTGCATATTTGTTTGAGTGCCAGTATCATTTGCAAAACCAGTCCTTGCCTCACAAAAAGCCCCTGATGATCCTTTGCTTCAACTCCTTCGATGGCATTCATGCACTCCTCAAGTGTTTTTGCGTATAAGCTGGCCTGATCCTTTGTAAGGCTTGCATAACAGTTCATCTCGATTTTATCGGGCAGATCCGAGATAATTGATTTGTCCGTTTTCATGCGACGCATCATAAACGGGCTTGTCACTTTTTTTAATTTATCAGCAACTGATGCATCGTTAAGGTGCTCGATCGGATAACTATAGGTTTCGGAAAATTCCTTTAAATTGCCCAATAACCCACGGTTGCAATAATCCATGATGCTCCATAGTTCGCTCAGCCTGTTTTCAACCGGTGTGCCACTCATGGCAACAAAATTTCCCGATTTAATGGATTTGATAGCCTTGGTTTGCGCTGTATCCTGGTTTTTGATATTCTGGGCTTCATCAATAATTAATGAGTGCCATTTGAGTTTTTTGATTTTCTCGGCATCGCTGCGCATTATTCCGTACGAGGAAATCATCACATCATATTCACCAAGGGTATTGAGGCTGCGATTGGTTCCATGGTAAATAACTGCATTGATTGATGGAGTAAATTTTTCAATTTCAGCCATCCAGTTAGTAAGCAATCCTGTAGGAGCAATTACCAGTATTTTCTGATCTTCAAGCAGGCCTTGTTCCTTAAATTTAAGTATGGTAGCCAATACCTGCAAGGTTTTTCCTAATCCCATATCATCGGCAATTACCGATCCGATACCAATTTGAGCGTTACGGAACATCCACGAAAATCCGCGGTGCTGGTAAGGCCGCAACGTAGCATTAAGTTCAGAAGGTAAAGTAACTTCATCAAAACTGTTCAGCTGCTTTATCAAATCCTTAACATCATCGCTCAGATTGATTGCCGCCCCGAAATACTCACCACTCAACGCTGTACGCAACATCTGGAACGATGACATTTCTTTTGTCGAACTGAAATGCTTGTGAAGCTTCTCCAATTCATCTTTTCCAACGTAAATATAATTCGCCTTAAACCTGATAAGCCCTTCGGAATTACTGAGAAGCTTGCGGAATTCTTCTTCTCCCAAAACACGGTCGCCAATTGCCACCTGCCATTCGAAATCAAGTAGTTCGTTGAGACGAAGGAATGATTTGCCACTGGCTTTTTTCTTGATTTTTACGCTGGCTTTGGGCTTTAAGATATTTTGCAAAGCTTTGGGCAACAAAATAGTAATGTCGAGCAATTGCAAGGCCGGGATAATCTGCATCAGAAATGGTGCAAACTGACCGTTCTCCATCACAATCTCTGTTTTGCCATTTGAATTTATGTATTCATCGAGCCCCGGCACAAATGGGCTTAACTGCATAAGTGACTGAAGTATCTCGAACCGGTTATTATTGTATTTCACAGAAGTGAGGATTTCGTTCAGTGTAATAGGTGATGAATTTGCGTTTTCAACCTCCTGTATGCTGAACGAAACACTAAAGCGCTCATCCCTAAGCTCTTCAACAACCATTGTATGTTGATAGTTTCCTTGCGAGATATAAAATTTCTGCAGCCATGCCATAATACCACCTGCCAAGCCTTCTTCGCCTGGTTGAGTGAATGAGTATGGTATATCGTTGAAAAACAAGTCAGCGAAATGATCGCCGAATTCGCGCTCAACCGATAAACGGACAAGTTCTGTTACAAATACTGACAAAAGATTCAGCCCGACATCTTTTGAAACAGGAATAGTATTTTTTTTATCCTGCCATACAAATGCCTCAGGGGGAACCATCTGATTAAGTCGGTTAACCAGTTTTTTCACTTCCTTACTCAGCATAGCAGGCAGCCATCGTATGGAATAGGTTTTATCCTGAAGCTGAACAATCTGAGGGACAATTGACCCATTTGCCACCAGTTGCACCGACAATTGCAAGGCTGTTTGCAACAATGCAGTCGAGGGCTGATAATCATACGATTGCGAAACAGGAATTAAAGAAAGCTGATACAAAAACTCAGTTAAAGGAAACGACTTATCATTAACCATCACTTTTACAGCCACAGAATCATCAACTACAAGTGTGTTCTGTGTGTGTGTTTTAATGATTGGTATTGAAAATTTTGATTGTTCAAGAAACTGTGACAGAGGCATTTTGCCACTTGAAACCTTTGTTATAGCTTTAACCGCCTTATTTATCCGCCATCTGTATTTTTCTTTAAAGTCGCCGGAAAGTGTGTAAAAAGCAGGCAAAGGTGTTAACAGCGACGTTAGAGCTTCGTGTAGCGGCGATAAGTATGAAAAGTTCAGTTTTTCATACGCCAGTTCGGAATCAAAAGACTGAACAGTTTTAGCTTTGTCGAGGAAAAGGCTTTTTATTGCGGGAATTTCAAAATTTTTCCTGTTGACAACAACGCCCAGTTTCTCCATTTCCTTCAGCAAATCAACATTATGCAACGAAAAAACCAGGAACGGATTATTATCAATTTCAGCGCTCACCTTATAAATTACAGCCGCCAGGTGCTTACAGGGAACTGCCCAGTCGGGGCATGAACACTGCATTTTCAGATCATTCCATTGTTTCGGGAATACTTTCAATTTAAATTGCTCAGCCAGAGCCAGGACACTGGGATCCAACTCCCTGTTCAGCAGTTTCGACAGTATCACTGGTCTGCGTTTAATTTCCTGCAGAAATTCGCCCAGTTCAGGATCGAAAAACGGCGGCATGATTAAGTCAACATTATAAGGCCGTGGACGGCTACCCGATACTTTGGCTGAAATGTGATTGCCGTTGGTTGTTATTTTTACAACATGACCGCTGCGTGCATAACTTGCCCCGCGAGGCAGGCGATTGCTGTAGTCGATGTTATTGAGTGAATTTAGCCATTGTTCTCCCCACCAGGTTTTTCCGAAAATTGTTGCCATATATTAACTTCAAGCATCAAACTTCCTAAAAAAAATACGCCGAATTATTATTTGTTGAAAAGTATTTACAAATTTTTAGTAAGATTCAAACTTTGGCAGACAGGTGATGAGTAATTAATTTACGTGAGCAGCCATGCTAAATTTATCCTACTTTTGTGCCACAACCAGCAAGTATGAACAATCCTATATCCGAATATAACACTCGCATCACCACTTATTCCACCGAAAAACATAACCTGACAAAAAAGCAGAAGAACCTTCCTCTGTTCAGACTAGCACTGTTTCTCGTAACCGTTTTACTGCTTTACCAATATCTCACCACCCAATTGATATGGGTTGGAAGTGTCGCAATATTGGTTATGGGAACTTTCATTACATTAAGCATTATCGATAGCAGGCTAAAAAAACGCATCAGGCTAATTGAAATCCTGATTCATATTAACCAGCTCGAAGTAAATGCGTTGAATGGCAACTATAGTGCTTTTGATCCCGGAAACGAATTTATCGACCAATCGCATGATTACACCCACGACCTGGATATTTTTGGCGAAGGATCGTTGTTTCAGTTTATAAACCGCACAGCAACCATCTTTGGCAAACTCCGGCTGGCTGAATATTTCGGTAATGCTTTCGGGCAAAGTGATAAGGTGAACGAACGACAAAAAGCAGTAAAAGAACTGTCGGAAATGGTAGAATTGAGACAGAATCTGAAGCTTATTTTTCATGACGAAAAAATCACTGAATCGGACAAAACTGAAATGAATCAATGGCTCAATAGTGAAAGTCCGGTGCAAAACATGAAACTTTTACGGATTCTCGCTTATGTACTGCCATTTATTACACTATTTTGTATTGCGCTTTCCATTATTGGAATTATATCATTTCCCATTTTTCTGATTGTTTTACAATTAATGGTTGTTTTTTTATACGGAAAGCAAACCATTAATGTTCAGAATATTATCACATCGAAAAGCAAAATACTGAACCGGTATGCTCAATGCATGCAAGTTATAGAAAATACGAAATTTGAAAGCAATTACCTTACCGATGTGCAAATGAAAATAGCTGCCGGAAGTAAGCAAAGCCCTTCAAAATCAATTCATGAGCTTTCGACAATACTAAAATACATGGATTCGAATTTGAATCTTTTAGTGTCGGTAATCCTGAATGGTCTTTTCGTGTTCAACCTTCATCTGTTACTTAAAGTGGAGAAATGGAAAAAACAAAACCAGACGAATGTTCCACTATGGTTTGATAGCATTGCTACGTTTGATGCGATGTGCAGCCTGGCAAATTTTGCTTATAATCACAATGAATTTATATATCCCGATCGTGTTACTGATAATTTTGAATTTGAAGCCAAAAACCTTGGTCATCCATTGATCAGCATTGAACATCGTGTAACAAATGATATTAAAATCAACGGGTGGAACCAATTTGCGATAATTACCGGTGCAAACATGTCGGGGAAAAGTACTTTTTTAAGGACAATTGGAGCTAACTATATTCTGGCAATGGTGGGAGCACCGGTTTGCGCATCGAAACTAAGCTTCTACCCTATTCAAATTCACAGCAGCATACGCACCAGCGATTCGCTTGTAAAACACGAATCCTATTTTTACGCTGAGCTGAAACGATTGAAACAGATCATTGATGAACTGGAAAGTGGCAAGAAAAAACTGATACTATTGGATGAAATCCTGAAAGGTACCAACTCAAAAGACAAACAAGCCGGCTCCATTGCATTGATTGAGCAATTGCTACATTACAAGTCTGTCGGTCTGTTTGCAACCCATGATTTAATGCTTGGTGAACTGGCTGACAGATTTCCCGGACAGGTTAATAATCTGTGTTTCGAAATTCAGATCGAAAACGATAAAATGCTTATTGACTATAAACTCCATGAAGGTGTTTGTAAAAACCTGAATGCTACTTACCTGATGAAAAATATGGGAATACTTTTTGAAAATAGAGGCTAAACGCATAATCACAATTAATGCATTTACACCTCAATAGCCGCAATTCTTCAGCCAAAATTAAAAATCATTTTTAAAATGAATTGGTTCAGAAACATCACCATAGCACTCTGTTTTGCCGCGAGATTATTTGCTGCACAGGCACAATCAAACGAATCTTTAAACCTCACATTCAATTCAATCCCTGAAAGATGGGATCGCGGTTTTCCATTAGGCAACGGGATGATTGGTGTATTAGTTTGGCAAAACGAAGGCATGCTTCGTTTGTCGGTGGATCGATCTGATTTATGGGATCTCAGGCCAACATGTGAAATTGAAAAATACAGCTACAAATGGGCTTATCAACAACGACTTAAAGGAGATTTTGATACCGTGTGGAAAGTTGCCGATGAGCCTTACGACCGCGATGCTGCGCCAACAAAAATTCCGGGAGCAGCTATCGAATTTGATATCCGGAAACTGGGTCCTGTTGAATCAGCGACATTAAATATCGCTACAGCCATTTGCACAATAAAGTGGAAAAATGGAATTACTTTCAGTGTGCTTGTTGATGCTACTCAGCCATTGGCACGCTACCTTTGGAAAGGAGCTTCGCCATTGCCTGTATTGAAAGCACCGGCTTATGTTTCGAACCAGGCTGAAACAAGCGAAAATCAGGTAGTTGGTGGAAGTGACTTACGCCGGCTAGGGTATCCGGAAGGTAAAATCACCTCCCGGAAAAAACTAACAGTTTATCGCCAAAAAGGCTGGCAAACATTTGAATATGAAGTAGCTGTGATATATTCGGATAATAAACCAGACAATGAAGGATGTATTACTATTTCTTCGCATTACAGCGATAAACCTAAAACAGAAACTGCTTGTAAAATTGTAAAAAAAGCGATAAAAACCAACTTCGACCAGGGTGCAGCAAATCACAAGCAGTGGTGGTTGAATTACTGGCAACAATCATCAATATCAATACCAGATCAGCAGCTGGAAAAACAGTATTATCTGGAAATGTACAAGTTTGGCGCTGCTTCGCGAAAAGGAGGTTCTCCAATAACTCTTCAAGCCGTGTGGACTGCCGATAATGGGAAACTTCCTCCCTGGAAAGGCGATTTGCACAACGATTTAAACACACAACTCAGCTATTGGCCTTCGTATATTGGCAATCATCCTGAAGAGGGCGCTGTTTTTACGGATTGGCTGTGGGAACATAAAACCACTTTTGAGCAGTATGCTAAAAAGTATTTTGGTGCCGCCGGACTTAATGTTCCGGGAGTAGCTACTTTAACAGGCAAACCAATGGGCGGCTGGCATATGTATTCCCTCTCTCCTACTGTTGGTGCCTGGCTGGCGCAGCATTTCTACCTTCAGTGGCGTTATACAATGGATCTCGAATTCCTTTCAAAAAGAGCATATCCATGGTTTTCAGGTACAGCAACTTTCCTGGAACAAGTTACAGAAATAAAAAACGGAATTCGCCAGCTACCCATGAGTTCAAGCCCCGAATTCAGGGACAACCGCATGGAAGCCTGGTTTCTGGATATGAGTAATTACGACCTTGCCTTATGCAGGTTTACTTTTGAAAAAGCTGCTGAACTGGCTGCCGAACTTAATTTGCTAACTGAAGCTGAACACTGGAATGTTATTCTCTCACAATTTGGTAAATACAATCTGGATGAAACCGGAGGATTAACGGTCGCCAAGGACTTTCCGTTGAATGAGTCGCACAGGCATTTTTCGCATACAATGGCATTCCACCCGATTGGGCTACTCGATTTTGATAATCCTGATGACAAAGATATTATTGAGAACAGTATCAGGCGTATGGAGAAAAACGGTTCGTCGCAGTGGTGCGGGTACTCATTTAGCTGGCTGGCAAACATTTATGCACGAATGTACAGAGGTGATGACGCTGCAAAACAACTCAAAATTTTTGCATCTTGTTTTTGCTCACCCAATAGTTTTCACCTTAATGGCGACCAGTGCAAAGCCGGGCACAGCAATTTTACGTACGACCCGTTTACTCTCGAAGGAAATTTCGCGTTTGCAGCCGGTGTTCAGGAAATGCTTCTGCAAAGTCATAATGGAATAATCCGGATTTTTCCGGCTGTGCCTGCTGATTGGAAAAATATCTCATTCGAAAACCTGCGAACAGAAGGGGCTTTCCTTATTAGCGCACAGAAGGAAAATGGCGTCCTGGATTCGTTTACAATTAATGCTCCCGAAGGTGGAACGGCACGCATAATACTGCCATTTCCAACATTTTTTATCGGAAATTCCGAAAAAATGGAACGTATAGAATCCAACAACAGCAAAGAGCTGATCCTGAAATTTGAAAAAGGAGGAAAAGCGGTGATCAGAAACGGGTATGAATAAAATGGTGAGATTTGCAAAACATTTATTGTTGCCGGATGTTTGAAATACCAAATCATAGTAAAATATAAAACAAACCAAAATGAACGCATACTTCACAAAATTTACGGATAAGTCTTTCGATGATGCTATTACTCATATAACATCGATTCTGAAAGAACATGGTTTTGGAATTCTCACTGATATAGATGTAAACGCGACGCTGAAGAATAAAATTGACGTCGATTTCAGGCCATACCGCATACTTGGTGCTTGTAACCCTTCATTTGCTTATAAAGCGTTACAAACTGAAAACAAAGCAGGAGTTATGATGCCTTGTAATGTAATTGTTCAGCAACACGAGGATGGGAAAGTAGAAATTACCATTGTTAATCCTGACGCGGCAGCTGCTAACATTAACAACCCTGCACTCGAAGATTTTGCGTGCGAAGTAACCAAAGAGCTTAGGAAGGTTTACCGTAAAATCTGATACTACTGACCTTTAGCTTGCATCTCGCTAATACACAATTGAATAACCTGTATCAACCGATTTTTATCGACTAATTGGTAATTTTAGTCCGCTTGTTATCGCTTCACAAACCTACTGCTGTTTATCTGGCCTTCATTATCAATTGCTAGCGTATATATTCCAGGAATTAATTCATTCACAAAAATGGATATTTCGGCCTGTTTTCGGGGTACGACAAATGATTTTACACTTCTTCCTGTGGCATCATAAATAGTACATTTGCTGTCTATTCTTAAAGCTGATATCTGCACATTAATCATATCATCAACCGGATTAGGAAATATCCGGATCAGGAACTTATTGTGAATAACTTCAGGTACCGATGCAGTGGCAAGTTGCTGCAACATAGTTGTATAACGTTTTGTAAGAAAGGGTTTTATGCCATAAGGTGTGTGATCGTCAATTGTTGATATAAAACCATTGTGAAAATCGGCAACAGTATAACCATAATCCAAGGTACGGAACGTGTCGGCAATTGCTGCCTCTGTTATTAAAGCATGGAGCGAATCAATATGTGAAAAAATAATATTGGGATTTATAATCGTTCGGGCAATGGTATCAAGATAACGCTGATATTTTTCCATGAACTCAGGCACCGAAAGTATTTTAGAAGCCAATGGCCGGGGCTGACTATGCGTGTACCAGTCGAGGCAATTACGGGTGGCCCAGTCGCGGTTTACCCAATCCACACCAAATGTATTGTCAGTATCGTACGAAATAAACTCAAATTTGTCAGTATCAGCACGATGATAAAGAAAATAGTTATTCTTATTGTACATATAATCGTCCCAATTACCGCTTGCCACATCAATAGCAAATGCCTTCAGGAAACTATCAACATTTAGTTTCTGCTTAATCAGACTTACAAATGTTGCATCCGCTGTCCGATTGAGAGTTGTAATCAAATCAACCAGATCGCTGTAATTATCTTCTGTTTCATTTGTTTGCAGATCATAGGCCCGGCCACCTGTTGATGATCCGCTATTAATATTTTTGTACAATTGCTGATTAGTGCCTAGATAAACCAGGTCAGCCGGATAGGTGCATTTATAAAGATTTCCGCTTTTTTCGCCGTAAGCCCTTTCGAGCCATTCTTTATCAAATTCTTCGAGATTGGTGTACAACCCCAAATAATGATTGTTAACAAACAACTTTACAAAACTCGTTCTCCGTTCAGCCATTCCTGCTTTAGTCCACGAATCGTAATATAACTTTTCGCGTACCATTGTTGGATCATTGTGCTGACCGTTTAGGTTCATCTTTTTGATTCCCTGATACTTACGTCCGGACACATATTCGTTAAAACTGATCTTGAACGACTTCTTTTGTGAAAAACGGGAAGTATTCCCACGTAATCGAAAACCAACCTGTTGAACAGTATCACTTCCTGTGCCATAATCGAAAACAAACATTGCCTGAAAATAATGGTCGGAAAGCACATCTGTCAGAATCATTGTTAAAGAATCCGGATGAATCTGAATATAAACTGATGAAACACGAGTATTATCATAAATTGTTGTTTGGGCAAAGAGGCCAGTGCTTATAGAAGCAGATAATAGTAATATGACTAACAGGTATTTCATTTAAAATCAGTTAAAGTAAATGTAATTGAGACAAAGGTACGAAACGTTAACCAGAATAATTAGCTGACGTGGTTTGCGCAAAAACTGGACATGAATAGAGTAATTCCAATCTGATATGAAAACAAAATTATTATGAACTAAAAATCCGGTCAGGAAGCTGAATTTTTCAGTTTCTGACCGGAAAATTATTTTTCAGGGTTTTGCTGGTGAACTGGAATCCACCATGTATAAAATTTCAATTCTATTATTTGTATTCCATTACATTTCAAATGGTTGAATCATAAAAAAGAAATCTGCACCCTATTGTATAACATTGATGAAATAGCCAATTCACTATGTAAATTAGGTAAAATACTAGTTTTAATAAACCACGAAATCGAGTGTTTTAAAACCACGGGTGCGTTTGCAGACTTCATATCCTTCGCGGCTGCCTTCGTCGTTGGTATTTCCTTCGATGGTAACACAATATTCCGGTGTCATTTCTATAACAATTCCGGTATGTTGCCAGTCGTTGTGCGATTTTTGCACCAGGAATAAATGACCGGGTTGCACATTTGAAAGATTTCCTGACGAACCCGAAATGAATTTACCATTAGTTTTTGCCCACATTCCTAAAACATCGCAACTGTATGTGCGGGGAAGTTTTGTTGAAGTTCCGCATAATTTTGCCGCTTGCTTTACAATCAATGTATTAAAACCGGCACACCAGGGCCAGCCGTTTCCCTCATAACCATCCATAAAATACCGTACCCATGGCCCCATATTCTGTCCACCAACTTCCATCGGATGTTCAGCTAGGTATTTCAGTGATAGTTCCACAACAGCCGGGAGCAAACCCCCATTGCCAGATAAAGTTGTTTCCGATAGACTTTTCATTGGCCATACCAGTTTCTCAAAGGTGAGTGGATCTACTTTACCGGTTTGCATAAGTCCGGTATTTTTCTGAAAATTGCTTACCGCTACTTCTGTAGCAGGGCCATAATCATCATCAATTTTTGTACTTTGTCCGTTCAGGCATAACCACTCCTGAATAGTGTGGATTACTTTTTTTTGCTTACTGCCACGTTCAATGGTTTCGGCAATTGATAGAATTTCTGCCATGATGAAAATGTTTAAATTTTTAAATTAAAAATTAGTATTATTAAAATCTTACGCAGCCGAGTGGTTTCGTAGCAAGTATAGCAGAATAAACTATCCGGTAATTGAAATACAATTAAACCAATATTTAATCGGTTAATATCTCCGGATCAGCTTATTAACACGAAAAGAGTAAAAATGTGCGATTACAAAACTGATTTATATTTCGGGCAAAACCGAATTGATTGCAATTATCAAATTATATAATGCTGATTACATGTAATTTATATTAAGATTAGGATTCATATTTAATCGCTCAAACAGATAGTTAATGGAAAGTTAAATTTTTTATTTTAGCGTATTTACTCAAGTTCAGATAAGCAGATATTGATATTACATAAGATTCGGATACTTGTAAACCTAATCAATAAGTGAAATACAGCACTAAAATTATCATTATTCCATAAATAGAAAAGCTGAAAAGATAGCTTGTTTACCAATTATTTTTGTATTTCTGAATTTTCTAAAGGCATTTCATCTTTTGTCAGAAATGTATTACGAGCCAAATTTCCAATAGTGTTAGTTGCAGCTACATCAATGGTTCCGCCTATTAGTCCTCCAATCAGAGGAATTGTTTTGCCCAGACTAATCATTCCTTTTGTTCCTGAAGTGGTAAGCAATTTAAAACCAACACGCTGGTTAATAAGCAGTAATGATTTTTCTGATATCCTTTCAATAGCCAAAGCAGTAAATTTTGTACCTAATCGGATACCTGTTTCCTGCAAAATATCTTTCGCAAAATTCCCAATCAGGCACATGAAAATCAGCGATTTAACTTTTTCATCACGCAAGTTGTAACCACCCATATAGGCAATGGCAGCTATCATTCGAACCTGAATATACAGCACACTTGCCAGGTTGGCCGGAATTGCAACAGGCATGGTCATGAGGCCGCCAATACCTGTAACAAAGCCACTGGTTCCGGCTTTGGCATTTTGCCAACGTATTAGCGAATTTGCCTTTTCCCATAGCATTCCTTCCTTATCCATAAAGCTATGAGCTAACTGAGATGCCGAATCCAGGCCGGGCAGACCACTTAATGCTTTTTCGTATGCCCAGTCGAGGCCCCGCATAATAGCTGAATGATTAAAAACATTTTTCATACAAACCACTGATCAAATTACATACCACGATTACTAAATCATGACTAAGCTATAATATCATATTGATTTAATGTCAGATATCTTTAAATATACAACTACTAAAAAGACATAAAGTTAATGGGAAATCAAGCTGCCAAAAACTCCTCCAAAAATATTTATATAATAGTAGTACCTTTGTTGCCGAAATAATTGCGATGTTCGAGAACCTCAATCAGCCATACCCTTTCAACAATAACTTTAAGCACAATCTGCGTACAATCGCACTTGTGTGTATGGGATTTATACTGATAACATTGTACTTTCAGCCATTTGGAATCAATTTTCTGGCTTCAGCAAAGGACGGATATTTCGTTTTGTTTATCGGGATGGTAAGTGCAGCAACTTTCTTTTTCAGTACTTTAATATTACCCGGATTATTCCCAAAGTTGTTTGAAAGCGATCGTTGGACTGTTAGAAAGGAGCTGATATGGAACATTGCAATGTTTGCTTTTTTGATAGTAGGATTTACGCTAACCGCAAAGGTTTTTAGTATTTCGAGCATGCAATCGCTCACTTTTTTCCGTTCGGGAGCATTGGCGCTTTTGCCTTTGATTCTATTTAACTTATTGAATTACAATCATTCGCTTAAAACAAAAGTTACCCAGGTTTTTGATTCAGGCCGTCATTGGCTTGCAGAAGAACGAAAAGGGACACACAACACTTCTCCGGCTGACGAGCATATCCGGATTGAGTCGGAAAGCGGTAAGGAAGTATTTGAAAACGATCTGAAAAATGTTATCCTGATTCAATCGGCAAGCAACTATATAGAGATTTTTTATCGGGAAGGAGCTGTTATCCGTAAACAAATGATACGGCAAACCTTAAATAATGTGGAATCGACTCTAAAGAAATTTGAATCTGTTAAAAAATGTCACAGGTGTTGTCTGGTTAATCTCGACCAGGTTTCGAGGCTCACAGGAGTATCGCCTAACTACACTCTCGAAGCAATCGGACTTGATTTTCGTATTCCGGTTTCTCGACAGAATGTTGCCGAATTTCGGAAGCTTCTATTAAAACAGCAATAGTTTTTCCACTTGAATTTCAATTAAATAATCTGCGCAAGCTCTTCTGATCCAAGCGAAAACTCATATTTTACGGAACTGCATTCCTGCATTCTATCCCTAAAACACCTGCATTCCATCCCTAAAACCAACATCTGCGCCCTTTTCCGGCAGAGTAGCCCATTTTATGGCCGAGTAATCAGATGAACAGTACTTTTGTGTAAAAATAGTACGGGCATGGCAAATTGCAAGTTAGCAAAAGTCCGTCTTCGGTTCAGATAACATCATTTCCCTTTTTAAATCTAGTATTGCAAATGACTCAAATGAAAGAATTGAACATTGGTGGACTTAAAGTACCTTCATGTATAATACAGGGAGGAATGGGAGTCGGCATTTCACTATCGGGTCTGGCATCAGCCGTTGCCAGCGAAGGTGGAGTTGGAGTAATTTCAGCTGCCGGATTGGGAATGTTATATAAAGATCCTTCGCAGGATTACCTTGCAAACTGCATTAGCGGCCTCAGACAGGAAATCAGAAAATCGAAAGAAAAAACATCCGGGCTCATTGGTGTTAATATAATGGTTGCACTTACAAATTACGAGGATCTGGTGCGTACATCAATAGAAGAAGAAGTAGATATTGTGATTTCCGGTGCAGGCTTACCACTTGATTTGCCTAAATACCTTATACCAGGTTGTAAAACCCGGCTGATTCCTATAGTTTCATCGGCGAGAGCAGCTGCACTCATCTGTAACAAATGGCTTGCAAATTACAACTATCTACCTGATGCGGTGATTGTTGAGGGTCCAAAAGCGGGCGGACACCTTGGATTTAAACCAGAACAGATTTTTGACGAAAATTTTGCTCTCGAGAAACTAATCCCTGAAGTAGTTGCTGTTGTTGACGAAATAGCTGTGCTCAGCGGCAAAGAAATACCAGTAATAGCAGCCGGTGGTATATATTCAGGCGCTGATATTGCTAAAATAATGAAACTTGGTGCTTCAGGAGTGCAAATGGGAACACGCTTTGTAACAACTGATGAATGTGATGCTTCTGATGAATTCAAGCAAGCTTATTTGAGTGCTAAAAAAGAAGATGTTACTATTATTAAAAGTCCAGTAGGTATGCCTGGAAGAGCTATCAAATCGCCTTTCCTCGAAGAAGTGCTTGCCGGTAAACGCCAACCAAAAACCTGCCCGGTAAATTGTATCCGCACCTGCGATATTAATACCGCGCCTTATTGTATTATTGCTTCGCTCACATCAGCGTTGAGAGGAAATTTCCGCAGAGGGTATGCCTTTGCAGGAAGCAACGTATGGCGCACGAATAAAATCATCCCTGTGAAAGAACTGATGGAAACGATAAAACAGGAGTATAATATTTATATAGCTAAGACTGAATTGGTTCCATGCTAACAATAAAAGCTTAAAGGCAAAAACAGCCGCATTTGCTTGTTGAACGCAATTTCACTTTCGATAAAATTACACTTTCCCAAAGTGCCTTGTGTAAAATTTTCGTTGTCGTTTTTCAACCCATAGTTTTCGGACACGATTCATACCATTGTTTCATATCCGCTTGATTTCTATTTAATTGTTATCGATTTTTTCATAAAAACAACTACATCACCCTGACGAAGTTTCTTCCGTTTCTGATATTCAACTTCCTTATTTACAATTACTTCACCATCCACAATACGTTGGTTTGCTTCTCCGCCGGTTTCGACCAGTCCGAGTAATTTCAACAGTTGGTTAAGCTGGATGTATTCGTGATCGATGAGTTCGAAATTCATTTTTTAAAGGGGTTTGGGGTTTAGGGTTAGGGGTTAGGGTTTTGGGGTTAGGGTTTGGGGTTGAAGGGTTCAATGAGTTCGGCGTTCAAGGGTTTCGGGGGCGAAGGATTTCTTGTTCAACTTCACGTTGTCGCCCCTCACCATGTCTCCCCGTCTCCCCGTCTCTCAAACGCCGGCCCTGACGCACACTCCGGTACACCACGACACCGACACGAGCCCGCACCCCAGACATCAGGAGCAG